>WJOQ01000032.1 GCA_009618505.1 Clostridia bacterium
CACTCTTGAAATACTAGATACGATTCACGACTTTAGGGATTCTCTCAAATACCTCGCAGAAGGAATCTACTAAGGCAGTTTTTACTCTATCCATTTCGATTGGAGAAGAAAGAATTTCAGTTATAGAAGTAATCCTTCTATCTAAGCCACAAGAATTAATTAAGGAGAAATAAGAAAGGTTTGTGCTAACATTTAAAGCTAATCCATGATAGGTCACCCATTTCTTTACCCCTACGCCAATACTGGCTATCTTATCCTCTCCTATCCATACCCCTGTATACCCTCCTTTACATTCACCCTTAACTTCTAACCTGGCCAATGATTTAATTATTACTCTCTCCAGATTCCTTATATACCAGTGAACATCTCTTTTAATTAGGGTAAGATTTAATATGGGATAAGTAACCAATTGACCCGGTCCATGGAAAGTGACCTTTCCTCCTCTGTCCACCAGAAAAACAGTAATTCCTTTCTTAGAAAGCCTCTCAGGCGGCACTAATATTTCTTCTTTTTTCGCCTGCTTGCCTAAAGTGATTACAGGGAAGTGTTCTACTAGAATTAAGGTATCTTCCGCCTGTCCAGCTATTCTTTTTTTTACCAGTTTGTCCTGGAGGCACCAAACTTCCTTGTATTCCCTTAATCCCAGATCTAATAAGTTTAATTCCCTCATTGAGCTAGAATCCTTCTCCCATACCAAAATAAAGCTGGCCTCCCTCTTCTCCTATTCCGTAATCCAATCTGATAAATCCAATCATAGTTTTGATCCGTATACCGAATCCCCAACCCACTTTATATATAGAAGAATCTCCATTCCGTATCTGCCCTGTGTCCACAAACAAATAGGTTAAAAAGTTTTTGTCCAGAGGTAATCTTAGTTCGAAATTTCCCAGGATCAATTTCTCTCCTATAAATTCATTTTCCTTGTATCCTCGCAGGGTTTCCATCCCTCCTATACGAAATTTTTCATAAACAGGAAGATTTTCCCCTGATTTTAGTCGTAGACGGCATGCAATAATAGGATATTTCCAAAAAGAACTTTTTCGTAGGTATCCTCGCCATTCTCCTCTATATTTGGTAAAAGTAAACTCTCCCCCTAGCATTGGGCCTCCCGTTATATCTGCAGAAACATAAAAATATGAGCCTTGATAGGGATTAAAAGCCTCATCTCTAACTCGTGTACTCCTATCCAGAATGAATTTGAGACTATGAGAATCTTTCTCACCTTCCTCTGTCTCTCCTGATATCTCCCCATTCACTCCCTCATCAATATATATCCTTTCATCCCTTAAACTAATATATATATTAGAAAATTTCCAAATAGGCTTTCCTATCTTCATCTCTATACCTATGGTTTCTTTCTCATAACCGCCGTCTATTTCACTGTATATGTCTTTTCTTTTGTAAATACGAGGCTCCAGACGAATAGAAGTATCTGCCCACCATCTATCCAGGTAAGTTATATTATATTCGTTCCTTTTTTCAGCAAATTGCCAGTCGATTCCTATTCTTTTCCCCTCTCCCCACAAGTTGTCTTTGAAGAATTGAATCTCTCCCTGAAGACCAGAAGCAGTGTTATATCCCCCTCCTATATAGAATTGCCCTTCTCTCTCAATTTCCTTCACTTTAATTAATAAATCTACTATGGAAGAAGATACCGCTATCGGTTCAATCTCCACATTCTCGAAAAAGCCAAGATTGTACAGTCTACGCCACCCTTCCCCGCTTCTTCTATCTGAAGAAGAATCTTTACTTTGCCTCCCTCTCGGTCAAAGTCTAAGTCTGACTTGATTCGAATATGAATATATCCCCTTTCCCCATATTTATCCTTTAAGAAGTTTATACTGTCTTTAATATAATCAGGAACAAGGAGTCCTCCCTTGGATGGTTTAAATTGAGATATAATCTCAGATTCAGAAAAAATCTTGTTTTCTCCCCTTATCTCTATCTGGGAAACAAAAAATTGTCTGCCCTCTACTATCTCTAGGAAAATAGTAACCGATTCAATACCTTTTTCTTCAGAGAACTCAAAATCTGATGATTTGAAATAAGCAAAATAGTAGCCATGATTTTGATAGAAATGGACAATTTTTTTCAGGTCTTCTTTCAGGATTTGCTGGTCAAAAAAACGTCTATATCTCGTTTTCATTAAAGCCCTAACTTGAGAATCAGAAAAGGAAGAGTTTCCCTTAATCTCTACTCTTTTTACTCTTACTATTTCTCCTTTTTGAATGTCAACAATGACTTTGCAACCATTGCTTTCATCGTTCTCATTAAAAATATTTACCGAGGCAGCCAGAAAACCTTTTTTGTGGTAAAACTGGGTAATTTTATCCTTGCTTTTTTTTACCTCAACAAAATTAAATAAATCCTTTTGCTTGAAAGTAAGTAATTTTTTGATTTTATTTACCTCTTTATCATCTACACCCTCAAAGCTTATCTCATTAATTATTTCATTCTCCTCTACTTGAAAGATAAGTATCAGTCCATCTTTCTCTTTCTCCTTTAAGGCAGACAGATAGGAAAAGAACCCGATGTCATAGATAGCCTGGATGTCCTCTCTTATTCTTTGCTCTGAAAGAGGCTCATCTACCTTGCTCTTGATTACCTGAAGAATCTCCTCAGTATCAATATATTGATTGCCTTTAACTTGAATCTCCTCCACCATCGGAGAAGCCCAAACTTCCAATTTTGGCAAGAAAATAAGGACAATCGAAAGAGCCAGAACTATCCCAACTAATCTCTTAAGCAAAACCCCCTCCTTTGGAACAGAGAAGGGGGAGCAAAGATTATCTTTCCTCCTCACTATCCAGCCTCCTTATTCTAATTCTCCATCTTATTCTTCGCCTTACCTACCTTGCTTTTCTTCTTTTTATTAAATACAATATTTCCATTCTTTATTCCTATTACTATATCCTCTCCTTCTTTAAATCTACCCTTGAGAATTTCCTCGGAAAGAGAATTGTCGATCAACTTCTGAATGGCCCTGCGTAAAGGCCTTGCCCCGAAGTCAGGATCATATCCCTCTTGAGCAATTAAGTTCCTTGCCTCTTGGGTAATTTCTATATTCATTTCCTTTTCCGCCAGGAGCTCCTTCTTTTCCTCCAACAACATATCAACAATTTTCTTTACCTCTTTTTTATTTAAAGCATGAAAAACAATAACCTCATCCAGTCTGTTTAGAAATTCGGGACGAAAACTACGTTTTAATTCAGACATAACTCTGCTTTTCATCTCTTCATAAGAAAGAGTACCTTCTTTTTCTGCTTGAAAGCCGAGATTAGACCCACGCAC
>WJOQ01000178.1 GCA_009618505.1 Clostridia bacterium
AATTACCGCCTCCAATAGCCCACGTTCCCATTCCGATTGTGGACAAATTAAGGTCTGTTCGGCCTAATTTCCTTCTTTGCATAATCCTCCTCCTTCCTAAATCAATTTTATCCGACTCTTCATGCTCTATTGCCTCTCTTTTACTTCTAAAATAAGGCTTTTCTCCCTCTACACCCTTAGATAATACACTGGAAGAGGTATAATAATTTCTCAATATATATCAACTCAATCAGCTTCCCCCACATATGAAAGCTGTAAAGGTCATCTCTTTCTCTTCCCTTTGAACTTAACCCTCATCAGCAATCTTTCCCTCCCAACAGTATAGACTATTGATGGGGAAAATATTCGCAAGGTAATGGTGCCTAACGCTTTGCCGGTATATGAAGTTGCGAGCCTTAGCTAGGCATTTGAGCGTAGCCGAAAGCGAAGCGACAATTCTCGGAGTTATGACAACCGTCCTGATTTCTTCAGCACATACAAAACATCTGCTGTTACGAATTCATTCATATTCTTCTTGCTCGTACCACCCCAATCAACAAGGGAACGTCCGGTCTTTATCCTTTCTGTAAATTGATAATATTTCTTTTCCGCAGGAAACCCACCGTCGGGCAACCGCTTCGATTCTAATAGTTCCAAAGCATCATAGCAACGTTCGTCACCGATAAAACCTGCCTTCGCCATAACCTTCAACCCAAACAGGATATCATAGTGCCAATAACAGGGATAATGGAGTTTTACAAAGTCATCTGATATGATTTCCCCATTTCGTTGCCTCTTAAACAATTTTCGCTTCAGGAAAATCTGCGCCGCCCGTCCTGCAGCCTTTTTTGATTCCTCGTCGCCGGTTAACCTTCCGTAAAGGGCCAAGCCACGCAGAGGAATAAGACTCTCCATAAAGGACGAATTTATGGCCTTGGGGTTCTTGTCACAATTCCACCCACCATCCGTCCATTGCCACTTCATAAGGCGTTCTGCCAACTCTTCGATTCGAGCATCGGCTAAACCCAGGGAAAGAAGAGAGTAAAGGGCGTTCCCTTCTTGTGAAGCACATCTTCTCACCCGCCCTTCAATAGACTTTATTCTCTTTTCATGCTTCTTTGACAAGAGCCATTGGTAAACCTGCTCCCTCAATGGAATGAGGGACTCATCACCTGGTGGGTAACCAATATCCGCTAGGCCCGCCAGAATCCAATGAGCGCCGTACCATTTGGCATAGGGATGAAATGGTATTCTACCATCCTTGCCTCTTTCCGAGAGAAGCGATCTCACCCGTGGAGACGATTTTATCTCCTGTTGAAGTCTTATGATTTCAACCGATTCTAATTCTTTACCAAGAACATTCACCAAAACTTTGAATCGCACCGATGGTTCATCTGACCTAGCCAACTTGTCAATTATACTGCGCATCATTTCATCTCCTGCCAGATGCCGCCGTTTCGCCTAATATAGGTCGCGACCTCCATTTACTCTTATGATTTGTCCTGTTGTCCAGCTTGACTTCTCTGATGCCAGAAACAGAATAGTATTGGCTATTTCACCAACAAAACATTATGAAGGTCTCCTTGATTATTGTATTTTGTGCCTGCAATTACTTTGCGTTTTTGTTTCGTCTGAAGAAATATGATTACATCTTCACTTCGCTGCCTCCTACTATTCTCTGATATTCCCAAGGTAATGGCGCCTAACGCTTTGCCGGTATATGAAGTTGCGAGCCTTAGCCAGGTATTTGGAGCAAGGGGCGAAAGCCCCGGAGCCGCAAACTAGCTGATATACCGCGCTTGGAGGCACGCACAACTAATTTTCTTATTTTATTCATCTTACTTATCAACTTTTGCTATATTTTCCGAAATATAATGAAAAGCCTTTTCTTCAACATCAGCGATTTTAATGTATTTGTCACTTGCTGTTTTAACATTCATTTCCAGATTTTTTGAAGTCTCAGCATCTTTGAATAAAAGGGCTAATTCCGTAAAGAGTTTCCCTGATTCAAAAATCATGGTAGATGCCTTCTCTAGTCCATTATTAGAGGTAATCGACGCTGCTTCTTTCAGAAATCGTGAATACATATATCTAAAACATCCTCCTCCTGTTCCTCCTATTTCTACAAAAATATAGATACTGAATAAATTCATTCTGAGTTCTTTATCACTAAAAAGACCTGGCCATTTGAGAATTTCCTTTGAAGTACGTCTTAGTCCCTTAACACCAAGATTGCTAATGGGAGGATTGAGCATAGAACCAATTGTCTGATTTATTGAGGCACATATATCCTTATCCCTGGGGAGATGGTAGGAGCTAAAATCAAATTCGAGATAGGTGTTCTTTGGCGGGAATGGTTTGTAGAGTGAATTTCGTGCTTTGCGCAACTGTTCTAGCGTAATAGGATAATAGAATCCTTTTTTTAGGCGACTGGCTTTCTGGTCCATATCCGATGCTAAAACCGTGTTCTTCCCATCAAAACCACAGATTAGGCAAGTATGCCCTCCAAAATGATATCCCTCTGGTAAATCAAACCAGGGAAGAAACCCCATATCAGCAAAGACCATTACCGGTTCTTTCTTCAAAAGCCTTTCAATAAGGGCAATTTCAGCTTTTTTCTGACTGGAGGTGGATCTAACATCTATCCCAACACTAGTTCTTTCTCCAATATCCTGAAAAAAACCTTTCGTATTTCCCCGTCCACCTATAAATGGGTAACCTCCTTTTTGATGCCAATAAATGAACCCCATGCCTGCTCCAAGTCCCAATATCATATCTTCGGAAAGTGGGCATTTATGATAATAGAATATTTTTGCCAGAGAGTTGGTCTGGCAATGGTAACCATCCAGAGCTGGACAATTATCAAATGGTTCAAGCTCATTTATTTTCATTTTATTTCACCTTTCCTTTTAAAAAAACTCTAGACGAGCTTATCGCGAAAACCAACAATAAATTCGCCCATGTTTGAAGTTTACCTGACTAATACAGTTAGAAAAGACCTATACAACATATACTTCGAGCACTCAAAGTCAGAAAACCTCCAGGACCTCCTTTACCGTGAATTCTTCTTCGAATTCCTTTATTCGTTGGCTTCGGTATTTAATCTTCAACGCTATATTGCCATACTCGTCGCCGGCCAGAATTATAGTTATTCTTGTGTTAGGGGTTTCCCATTGCCCGTAACGTAGTAAGTGATTTCGGGTAATCGCCCTTCCCCAGTTTTTAGGATTATCCTTATAGAGGTCGTCTATCCATATATCTTCATCCCTGATCG
>WJOQ01000026.1 GCA_009618505.1 Clostridia bacterium
CAGCAGCCACTTTTTGGGTGAAGTACTTCTCCAGGTCTTCTAAATAGAGTGAATAACTACGCAGCCAATGTATGGCTGGAAAATGGCGTTGGTAGGCTAATTCAGCTACCAGAGCCCAGAAGACTCTTACTACTCTCAGGGTAGCCTGGGTTACTGGTTCAGAGAGGTCCCCTCCCGGTGGAGATACTGCTCCAATAGCACTTAAACTTCCTTGGCGTCCATCCTTTCCCAGGCAAATGATTTTTCCGGCCCTTTCGTAAAACTCGGCTAGCCTGGAAGGGAGATAGGCTGGATATCCCTCTTCTCCCGGCATCTCTTCCAATCTTCCGGACATCTCTCTTAAAGCCTCGGCCCAGCGAGAAGTAGAATCAGCCATTAGAGCAACATCATAACCCATATCTCTATAGTATTCAGCCAGGGTAATTCCTGTATAAATAGAGGCTTCCCGTGCTGCGACTGGCATATTGGAAGTATTAGCTATCAAAATAGTCCTTTGCATTAAGGGTTTACCTGTCTTGGGGTCTTTCAGCTCAGGGAATTTTCTCAAGACATCAGTCATCTCATTTCCCCTCTCGCCACATCCTACAAAGACAATAATCTCTGCATTTGCCCATTTAGAAAGCTGGTGCTGAACCACGGTTTTTCCAGATCCGAAGGGGCCGGGAATGCAGGCAGTTCCTCCTTTTGCAATAGGAAAGAAAGTATCAATGACTCTCTGACCAGTAATAAGAGGCTCCTCAGGAGCCAGTTGCTTCTTATAGGGTCTCATCTTTCTTACCGGCCATTTCTGGAGCATGGATATTCTCTCTTCCTTTCCTGTCTGAGTTTCGATAATGGCAATTATGTCCTCGACCTTTGCTTTACCTGCTCTTATTTTTCTTACTTTTCCTTTTATCCCTACTGGAACAAGAATATGATGTTCGATTATTTCTGTCTCCTGGACAGTCCCCAGGATGTCTCCTGCTTCGACTTCATCACCCTCTTTCACCTTCGGCTTAAAATCCCACTCTTTTTCCCGCTCAATAGCCGGTGCTTCAATTCCCCGAGAGATAAAGTCTCCTTCCATAGCTTTAATGAGGTCAAGAGGCCGTTGTATTCCATCATATATAGTCCCCAATAATCCTGGAGCTAGTTCTACGGATAAGGCTTGATTAGTAGACTGGACAGGCTCTCCCGGTTTTAGGCCACCCGTCTCTTCATAAACCTGTATAGACGCATTGTTTCCCCTTATTTCCAAAATTTCTCCAATTAATCTTTCTTCCCCTACCCTTACTACATCATACATCCTAGCTCCGGGAATGTTTTCTGCTACCACCAAAGGACCAGCAATTTTAACGATTTCACCTTGCTTGTTCATCTGATTTCCCCATATCCTTATCCTTTTTTCATAATCACCTTATCAATAAGTCCGTATTTCTTAGCTTCTTGGGCAGTCATATAAAAATCTCTGTCTGTATCCTGTTCAATCTTTTTTTTAGGCTGGCCGGTGTGCTTTACGAAAATATCATTTAGTCTATCTTTGATTTTGATAATCTGGCGGGCCTGAATTCCTACATCAGTGGCCTGTCCTCTTGCTCCTCCCATAGGTTGATGAATTAGAATGTTGGCGTTGGGCAGACTCAGTCTCTTCCCAGGTGTTCCAGCAGCTAATAGCAGAGCAGCTGCACTGGCTGCTTGCCCCATGCATATTGTAGATATGTCGGGTTTTGTGTATTGCATAGTATCGTAGATAGCTAATCCTGAGGTTACTAATCCTCCCGGTGAGTTAATGTAGAGTTTTATGTCTTTTTTGGCATCTTCTACCTCCAGGAAGAGCATCTGGGCTATAACTGTATTGGCTACATTATCATCAATAGGTTGACCAATAAAAACTATTCTATCCCGTAATAGACGGGAATAGATATCATAAGCTCTTTCTCCTCTGGCTGTTTTTTCTACCACTATAGGGATCAATCCCATTTTTGTCCTCCTTGTTTTACTTGCTTATCCTTGCCTCCTGATATAAGAGGTTAATCACCTTCTCCTCTCTCATACGGGCTTTAATCATATTTAGCTCACCCCGAGAGTTCAGATTTTTTCTTACTCTGGCCAGCTTCTCCTCTTTGAGTTCTCCATTTACTGATTTCTTTATTCTTTCGTCTATTTCTTCCTCTTTAACCTCGATTTTTTCTCGCTCTATAATCCCTTCCATAATAAAAAAGGTTGAAAATTCTCTCTCTATCTCTTTATACAATCTTGCTCTTAATTTTTCTTCTGATAGTTTTTCTTTTTTGAGGTAATCCTCAAAATCAGTTCCCTGTTCTTCTATTTTACCTTTTAGTTCTTTGATTCTCTCCTCAACTCTTCTTTCGATTAGAGATGGGGGAACCTTTACTTTAGAATCATTCACTGCTTTCTCTATTATTTCCTTCTTTAGTTTTTTCTCTTCCCAATTTTCTTTGCTCTTTTGCAGTTCATCCTGAATATGTTTTTTAAGGGCTTCCAAATCATCAGATTTGAGATTCTTGGCAAATTGATTATCAAGCAAAGGAACCTCTTCTTTCCGGAGCTCTTTTAGAAGAACTTTAAAGGTGAATTCTTTTCCTGCGAAGTCTTTCTGGGGATGAGAAGAGGGCAGTTGGACTTTGAGGTCTTTCTCCTCTCCTGCTTTTAGACCAACCAAACCCTGAGAAAAAGAGGCAGGAAAGGTGGATGAACCTATCTTGAACAAAAAGTCCTTTTGTGTTTGGCCGGGAAGTAACTTTCCTTGCTGAAAAACCTGAAAGTCCAGAACTACCCAATCGTTTTCTTTTACTTTTCGCTTTTTTTTTAAGGGCACATATTTGGTATGTTGTTGTTGAAGTTGTTTTAATGTTGTCTCTATTTCTTTTGCCGATACACTTATTTCTTTTTTTGCTATCTTGATTCCCTTATATTTACCTAAGGTGACTTCGGGTTTGTCTACCAAATCAATCTTTAGGATGAGAGGTTTATCAGTAGAAAATTGAACTATTTCCAGAGTTGGCTCAATTATAGGGACAAGTTTATGCTCTTCTATTATCTTCTTATAGATTTCCGGATAGATTTTTTTTATGACTTCTTCTCGAACTACAGCTTCGCCAAATCGTCTTTCGAATATTTTTCGAGGGACTTTCCCTTTTCTAAATCCGTCAATTTTCACATCTTTAGCCACTCTGCGGAAAGCTTGAGAAAGTTCCTCTTCCACTCTTTCTTTTGCTATCTCCACCTTAAAGGTAATTTCTGTTCCCTCTT
>WJOQ01000245.1 GCA_009618505.1 Clostridia bacterium
GCATTTGTCAAGCCCGATTGCCTATCTGAACAAAAGTCTCCAGTTCTTGACAAATAAAGCCTTGGCCATATAATTGGAATGGTTATATTCTCTGTATTACACAATACGGATTTCCTAATGTAGGATGGATGCTGGCTAGATTTTCTCTCTTCAAGATACGTCGCTGGACAATAGAATTGAACATATTTTATTCTTAACCCGTTATTCGTTCTTTTTATTAATGGACTACCAACTTATCTGCCCTGGTTCTGTCCTTTCCCCTTTTGCTTTTTAGCTCTTCGCTCCCAGCTATGTGTGTTCTTTGAGGTTCAAAGTAAGGGGGAGATTGACTGGTCTTAATGTGTTCGCTCTGGAAAATGGCACAGAAATTGCTGGCTTGACTACGAAAGGAATCAGAGGTCAGTCAATGGAAAAGAGGCAAAAAAAAATCGTCCTGGTGGAGGATGAGACTAACGTAAGAAGCGTTTTCTCGGATGTAATGAATCTAGGAGAAAGAATAAAGAAACTCAGAAAAAGATTAGGTTTAACCCAAAAGAAATTTGCTGGACGTGTGGTAGGCAAGGTTGACTATACCTATATTGGAAAAATGGAGAGAGGGGAGCAATATCCTTCTCTTAAAATGTTGGAAAAGATAGGTAAGGCTTTTGGCGTTCCCCTTAGTTATTTCTTTCAAGATAACAGCATTCTAAATTCTTTGAATCTTTTACCGGGTGAGATAAAGGATCTACTCAAAGACAGAAAGAGACAGGATTTACTAAGAAGGAGTAAGGAGCTGAGTGCAGGAGATGTGGACCTGGTTATGCAGATAGTCAATATCCTTGCTCAGAAAAAGCCTCTGGAGGGTTTGCAGCTAGCAGAGTCTCCTCTTGAATATCCGGATATTGAGGATAAGAAGAAAAAGGATTTGAGGATTGGCTAAAGGCAAACACTGAAGAAATAAAAAGCAAAGAAGAGGCAGTGCAGTATGTTAAAAGACTGGTAAGTTAAGAATAAGAACAAAAATAGCCGCCTCTCCTTTTAGTTGGAGCTCAGGGCAGCAACGAGAAAGAATGCTACTAACACTGCCACAAGTGCCTTTTCCCTCTTACTTGCTATTTCATTGGAAGTGGGCGATAATTTTTCCTTTACTGTATTCTTTAACTCTTCTTCCAGTCCCTTGAGGATAATCAACTCTCTCTCTGCAGTTTTTAGATAGTCAGTAAAACCATAAACTCGGCTCTCCTTCAGAACTTCCTCAAAACATTGCCTGGCTTTTTCATATTCCCCACTGTCTTTACAATCCAGCCCCTTTTGGCAAAGCTCTTCTATTTGAACTTTGAGCGGCTTGCGTTGTTCTAATACATTAACCTCTTCCATCTTTTCCGGAAGAACATAAGGGGTAATGAGGATTAATAAATCAGTCTTTTCCTTCTTAACTGTCTTATGGCTGAAAAGGGAGCCAAGTATGGGAATACGAGATAAAAAGGGAACTCCCGATTTGACCTCCTTTTCGGTCTCTCTTAGAAGTCCGCCAATGACAATAGTATTTCCATCATTCACTGCTATCTGAGTCCTGGCCTTTCTAGTACCCACTATGGGAGGAGCACCGACGAAGGGAGGGGCCCCGGTGATCTCGCTGACTTCAGGTTGTATATCCAAAACTATCCACTTTTCCTCCTTGATATGAGGGGTAACCAGGAGAGTTGCACCCACGCTCTTGAATTTTATGACTGTCTCTTTTACTCCTTCCTCTACTACATATGTCTCATAAGGATACTCATCTACTACATCTATCTCTGCCTCCTCACCCTCAAGGGTAACTACATTTGGACTGGAAAGAAGATGAGCCTTACCCTCGGAAATGAGCATATCTATTATTCCCCTGAATTCCTGTTCGGCGCTGCCAAATATTATTCCCATTCCGGCAGCCAGAGTAGAAAGGGGAGCTCGAGGTTCGGGAACTTTCTCTTGAGGCTCAGGCGTGGCATAATAGGGATAATCAAAGGTTACTCCCAGAGGATAGCTCTCATAAGCTCCCTCCCATCGCCACTTTATACCCAACTTTGCTTCATCAGTCAGGCGAACTTCTATAAATTCTACTTTAATCATAATCCGCTTACGTCTAACATCAGCCACTTCAAAATATTCCTTGACCTTTCTTAGACAAGAAGAAATAGCAGTTACATAGACGGAGTTAGTTAAAGGGTCTAGAAATAATTCCCCCTCTCCCTTAATTATATTGCCTAAAGCCTTTGTCAAAACATCCTTTTTTTCCTCTACATTTATGTAGTTCAATTGAAATCGCTTTCTTTCCAACACTGGAGGAGGTTCCGCCTCTAACTTAACCACCCGGATAATTCCATTCTCTTCTCGATAGCCAAAGCCGCTTACTTCTAAAATAGACTCCAGTGCCTGCCAGAGATCCACATCCTCAAGACACAGGGTAATCACTATATTAGCCTCGAGCACTTCTTTCTCAACAATGATGTTAATATCGGCTTTCTCAGCGATTAGCCTCAGCACATCCTGAAGATACATCTGTCTTACATCCAGGGAAATAAGAGTTGTGGTCTTCTCTGAAGCTGTTTTGGCTAATCCTGGGGCTGAGCCCAATACCAATCCCACTACAGCCAGTAAAATTACGATGGCCCCAACAGATAATCTATTTTTCCACGGCACGAGTCTCCTCCCTTAACCTCAAGGTAATGGCTTGTTTCCCTCTTTTTAGAGTAATACTATCTTCCCCAATTTCACTAACCGTGAAATCCTCTATCGTCTCTCCCACCTTCAAAATTCTGTCATTGATCATAGCCAGGGAATAGTCAGGGGCAAATAGAATTCCCATCAGATTGAACACCGGGACGGTATCCAGTTTGGTGTCCAGTCTAGCTATTAACTGACGAATTTTTTCAATATTCTGGGGGATATCCGTGATAATTAGGGACTTAGTTCGATCATCTATCTCCATAATCCCGGAAGGGGAGAGAAGATGCTGAGAAGCTTTCTTTATCTCTTCAGCCTGAGTATATTTTAGGGCAATGACTTCGGTCACCAGCATTAGTTTCCCCTCAATGACCTCCACTGACTTAACCACCCGAATAACTCCTTTTTCCTCTCGATAGGTAAATCCGTTAACCTCTAAAATAGACTCCAGTGCCTGCCAGAGATCCACATTCTTAAGACGCAGACTAACTACGCCCGTCACCTCTTTGCCCATGATGATATTCAAATCGGCTTTCTCGGCGATCAGTCTCAGCACATCCGCC
>WJOQ01000251.1 GCA_009618505.1 Clostridia bacterium
TACAGCGTAGAAGAAGGCATCAAGGAGTATGCCCGCTGGGTGAGAGGGAACAGGAGAAGCTAGGGAGGAGGGACAGAAAATGCTTTTTAAAAAAGAGACCAAAGTCCAGGAACTCATTCAAAAACATGTGCAGGTTGTTGGAGAAGCAGTAAATTCTTGGAAAGAAGCTTTCTCTTGCTACCTGGAGGATAATAAAGAGGATTTTCAAGCCAAAACCTCGGCAACTATTGAGCTGGAGAGCAAGGCGGATGATGTGCGCAGGGAGGCGCAACTCATCCTCTACGAGGGGGCTTATCTTCCGGTATTTCGCGAGGACCTTTTAGACCTCCTGGAACTTACCGATAATGTTGCTGATGATGCAGAAAGGGGTGTTGATTTTCTCAAAATAGAGAATCCGGTGATTCTACCCTCCTGGAATGAAGAAATAAAAAGGATTGTACAAAAGAGTCAGCAGGCCTTTATTTTTTTTCAAGAAGCGTTTGCTATACTATCCAAAGAACGCTCAACCGCACTCTCTTCTACCCATAAGGTGCAAAGAGCGGAAAAAGAGGTGGATAGCTTGCAAGATGATTTGATGGAAAAAATATTTCAATCTCAATTGAGTCTTGCTCATAAACTGCAGATACGCGACCTTATTCTTACTATAGGACATGTTTCTGACTCTTCTGAGAATGCTGCGGACAAAGTAGCGCTAATGGCCATAAAAGGAAGAATCTAATGCTCTTTCTATTTGCTGCAGGATATCTGGGGTGGGCCTTAGGGGCAAATGATACTGCAAATGTGTTTGGTACCGGTGTTGCTAATGAACTGATAAGCTACCGGGCAGCTATCATCCTCACGGCAGGCTTCGTTATCTTGGGGGCAATAATAGAGGGGCCAAAAATAATGGATACTGTAGGGCAGTTCACTCCTTTAACTCTTTATGCTGCTTTTATTGCTGTTTTATCTGCTGCTATAATTGTGACGGTGATGACCTCTATTAAACTTCCTGTTTCTACTTCTCAGGCTATTCTGGGTGCAATAGCAGGCATTGCCCTATCCATAGGGGGCTGGAGTGCTTTACCCAGGGAAAAGTTAGTCAAGATAGTTCTGTGTTGGCTCTTTACTCCCCTGGGAGCAATGGCCATATCAGTTGCTCTTTTTATAATTCTCGCCCCCCTGGCTAACAAGATAAGGTCGTTC
This sequence comes from Clostridia bacterium, assembly GCA_009618505.1. The sequence goes on from WJOQ01000251.1 coordinate 1,183, forward strand.
ATTACCTTTGCTCTGGTTATGAAATTGGGAGTTATAGTTGTGGGATGTTATGGTGCCTATACCTTAGGGGCAAATAATGTAGCTAATGTTACCGGTGCTTTTGTGGGGGCAGGGCTTCTTGGACCTTCAAGCGGAGCTATTATCGGTGGGGCAGCCATTGCTCTGGGAGCCTTAACATACAGCAAAGGGGTTATGATGTCTGTGGGAAAGAAGATCTTTCCCCTGGGGTCCTTTTCTGCTTTTATTGCTGTTTTAGCTTCTGCGCTCACTCTCCATTTTTTTACACAACTGCGCGTTCCTGTTTCTAACTCGCAGGCAATAGTCGGCTCTATAGTCGGTATAGGACTTTTGCGTGGGACAAAGGCTGTAAATAGAGAGATGCTTTTTCGTATTTTTACTGGCTGGGTTGCTACGCCTTTACTTGCTACAGGCTTATCATTTACCCTGCTTGCCTTGTAGCGTTTGAATTTCTTGGTGGGTGAGAAATGGCTGAGCCTACCAAAGGTATATATTTTGATTGACGAGAATAAGATAAAGACTATAATGAAAAAGAGACAGGGACAATGAAGATTACAAAAAACGAGCAAAAACAAATAAATAAAATTGGTCAGCAATATCATTTAAAACTAGCACTTATCTATGGTTCCTTTGCTAAAGGGAAAAACCATAAAGATAGCGATCTTGATATTGCTGTTTTGGGGAAAAAACTATTGGATTTCAAGACCATCTTAGAACTTTCTTATGAGTTTACCCATATTTTCAAGGGTATTGAGGTGAATGTCAAGTCTCTTCACCAGGTTGACCCCTTTTTTCGCTACCAGGTAATGCAAAATAGTATTTTGATTTATGGTCAGCCTTTTGATTACCACAATTTCAAAACTTACGCTTTTCGAGCTTATGTAGACTCTAAGGACTTACTCCGCCTGGAAAATATCCTAGCTCAAAAAACCCTCCAATATCTTGGGAAATCACATGCTTGACTCAGAACTCATCCATCTCTGCCATTGAATTTTGGCCTACCCATCTCCGACATATATTTGAAGTAGTTTTGTATCAATAAATGGAGGAGGATACGCTGCAGGCAGTAATGGTCAAGCCAGGAAACATTGAATTTGGAGAGGTGGAAAAGCCTAAACCAGAAGCTACTACAATGAATACAGATGTATTAATACTTGATTAGGTTCTCTCGGTCTAAATCTGAGTATCGGAGCATCAGAGATGCAAGAAAAGAGTATGAATACAAAAAGGGAATATATAATAGTTGGCTTAGGGGAGCTACTATGGGATATATTCCCACAGGGGAAATGTCTTGGGGGAGCTCCGGCAAATTTTGCCTATCATATCTCAGCATTAGGACATAAAGGGATTATGGCCAGTCGAATTGGAAAAGACACATTAGGAAAGGAGATTATCGATGTCATAGCTACTCTGGGCCTTACGAGGGAATATATACAAATTGATCCAAATCATCCTACAGGCACAGTAGATGTAAGAGTAGACAGTAATGGACATCCTAAATACACTATTACGGAAAATGTTGCCTGGGACTTTTTTGAGTTTGATGAGAAATGGAAGATACTTGCAGAAAAAGCTGATGCAGTATGTTTTGGTTCTCTTGCTCAACGCTCATCAGAATCAGGCACGACAATCATTGAATTTTTGAGGCATACTGGAAAAGAGACTGTGCGGATATTTGACATCAATCTCAGGCAGAATTTTTACTCTCCTGGGATAATTACCCAATCCTTGAAAATATCATCAATACTGAAACTAAATGATGAAGAATTACCTATACTCATAGATTTACTTGGCTATCAGAAGAAGGAATCCGAAGAGGAATTATGTACGTTATTAATTGAAAAATATGGGTTAGACCTTATATGTCTTACCAAAGGTAGAAATGGAAGCCTGCTTGTCAATGAGAGAGAAACGGTCAAACATCCCGGGAGGAAGGTTACAGTTATTGATACAGTAGGTGCTGGAGATGCATTTACGGCTGCTTTGGCTATTCAATATCTAAAAGGTAGCTCACTTGAAC
>WJOQ01000376.1 GCA_009618505.1 Clostridia bacterium
CCGGGGGGGAAACGGAAAGATATTGCTATCTAATATGAATAGACTCAAGCTCGACCCTCAACAAGTAGAAGTAGTTGTCTTGTCCCATATTCACAACGACCATGTAGGAGGATTAGAGGCATTCTTAGAGCAAAACTCTAATGTCACTATTTATCTACCTCATTCATTTCCAGATGCCTTTAAGAATAAAGTAAGGAAATACGGAGCGAAAGTCATCAATGTAAATAAGCCTCTAAGAATTCTTCAGAATGTCTATTCTACAGGAGAATTGGGAACTGAAATAAAGGAAGAGTCTTTAATAATAAATACGGAAAAAGGGTTAATTATAATTACCGGTTGCGCTCATCCAGGAATAATAGAGATAGTCAGGAAAGCTAAGGAGATAATGAAGACCAATGTCTATCTGGTAATGGGTGGTTTTCATCTGAAAGGAATGAGCCAAAGGGAAATAGATGGAATCGTTGAGGAATTTAAAAAGCAAGGAGTCGAAAAAGTTGGTGCCTGCCACTGTTCGGGCGACCTTGCCCGAAAGATTTTTGAAAAAGCTTACCATGAAGACTTCATTCGGGTAGGGGTGGGTAAGATCATTGAAATCGATTAGTTTCAAACCTCTACAAAAAATCCTTGATTTCACATCTATTATTTAGATTCATAAAAAGATGAAGGGGGAAAAATGAAAACTTACCTGGATTGTATCCCTTGTTTCTTCAGGCAGGGGCTGGAAGCCGCTCGAATGGCCACACAGGATGAAGAGAAACAAAGAGAAGTTCTGGATGGGATAGCAAAAGAGCTACCCCAGATTTCCATAAATAGCACTCCCCCGGAAATGGGAAGAAAAATTCACAAAATCGTTCGCCAGATTACAGGCTCGTACGATCCCTATAAGAATATCAAAAATAAATATAATAAAATTGCTTTAGGGCTTTATCCTGAACTTAGAGAGAGTGTCAAAAAAGCGAATGACCCCCTACTTATGAGTATAAGGGTAGCTATTGCCGGAAATATCATTGACTTTGGAGTAAAAAACGCTCATATTGATATTGAAAAAGAAGTAGAACAGATTCTGAAGCAAGATTTTGCCATCTTTGATTATATCCCATTTAAGAAGGTTTTAGGACATACTGATGAGCTCTTATATATAGCGGATAACTCCGGTGAAGTTGTTTTTGATCGAATAATGATAGAATTGATAATAGGAAAGCTAAATAAAAAGGTGACCTATGCAGTGAGAGAGAAACCCATTATAAATGATGCTACTATAGAGGACGCATTATTTTGCGGAATAGATAAAGTAGCCAGAGTCATCTCTTCTGGCTCAGATGGACCAGGAACTTTTCTCTCTCTGGCCACGAATGAGTTTCGTAGTTACTTTAATCGAGCTAAATTAATAATTAGCAAAGGACAGGGAAATTATGAAACTCTTTCTGAAGAGGATAAACCTATCTTTTTTCTCCTCAAAGCAAAATGCCCTATAATAGCAAAGGACCTGGGATGCAAAGCAGGAGATATAGTCCTAAAGGGATAGATTACCAACGTCATTAGCAATCAAGAAATGAACGAGAGGTCGGTTTTAAGCTATAGTGGGCTAGAGTTTATACAAGAGAACTAAAAATAGAAATATTTTGGTGAAAACTGAACTATTACCAGAAATGGCCATTGGCCGAAGGAGGTTAGGGAAATGACTGCACGTGAACGTTTTTTGATGGCTCTCGAGCATAAAGAAGCGGACAGAATACCCATGCATGATACTCCCTGGAATGCTGCTATTCGCCGCTGGCGGTCCGAAGGACTACCGGCAAATATTAATCCGTCAGAGTATTTTGACTTTGAGATGGCGGTCTTCGGTGCAGATACTTCACCTCGCTTTTCCGTAAAAACAGTTGAGGAAAACAAAGAATACATTACCAAGACCACCCAATATGGGGGCCTGCGCAGAGATCATAAGAACTACAGTAGCACGCCCGAGATCATAGACTATCCAGTCAAGACTCGCGATGATTGGGAGAAAATTAAAGAAAGACTCAAGCCCAGCCAGGACAGGGTAGACTGGAAAGGTAGCTGGTTGACAGGAACGAAAGAGGATGACCGAGGCTTTGATTCCATTTTAGAAACTGACCGAACGGATCAGAGACTAGGACTGCCAGGCTCCCGTAAGGCAAGGGAACAAGGTAGATTTACCGTTTACGCTACGCCTTTCGGTTACGACCAGGCCCAGTCCTATGTCCGCTCTGAACAGTTACTTATGTTGATCGCTACTGACCCAGAATGGGTGCGCGATATGTATGAGGCTGATGCTCAGCTATCTATAGAAATGTACGAGATTATGAAAAAGGGTGGATTTGAGTTCGATGGAGCTTTTATCCTTTGCGATCTTGGCTATCGTAATGGCTTGCTCTTTTCTCCCCACCACTACGATGAACAACTGCGACCCACTTTTAGAAAACTCGTTGGCTATTTCAAAGGACAAGGGCTGCCAGTTATCCTTCATTCCTGCGGCTGCGTTAAGGAACTAATCCCCCGCTTCATTGAGGATGAACTCACCTGTCTGCAACCTTTAGAAGTTAAGGCAGGCATGGATCTAGTTCAACTAAAAAAGGATTTCGGCGACCAACTGACGTTCATGGGTGGAATCGATACCAGAGCTATGGCAGACCCGGATCCCAGCGTGATAGAAAAAGAGATAAGCACTAAGATACCCTTTGCAAAAAAAGGGGGTGGCTACATTTATCACTCTGACCATTCAGTGCCTCACACTGTAAGTTTTGAGCAGTATAAACACACACTAGAGTTAGTAATGCACTATGGGGTATATTGACAGAGGACATTACAGGAAGATTTTTGAAGAAAATGGACTGGGGAGCAGGCCGAAGGCCGTTGAGGGGGGATGTTTCCCCCCTCAATATCTTGACTTGGAGAAGAATCCTATTCTTAGAGACAGCAAATGGATGCAAGATTAAAGAGCGCACTAACAAAGTCAGCCAGGGCTATGTCCAATAGCCTGCCTGTTCTGGCCGGAGTTGTTTTACTTGTTGGCGTCACTCATACTCTGATACCCAAATTCTTTTATTTCAGCAAGAATACCGTCTTAGACTCAATTATTGGAAGTGGGTTGGGCAGCGTGCTGGCAGGTAACCCTCTTACCAGTTATGTGCTGGGGGGTGAATTGGTGAAACAGGGTGTGAGTTTAGTTGCAGTTACCTCCTTTTTGGTTGCATGGGTTACTGTTGGGTTGGTTCAATTGCCGGCAGAGGCAATCATGCTGGGGAGAAGATTTGCAATCTTGAGAAATATTTTCAGTTTCGCATTTTCCATAATTGTTGCAATAATAACAGTATTTATACTAGGATTATTATGAAAAAAACTGAAAAGAGTTACGCCGGATGGTATTTCTTGTTAACAGTTGCCATTCTCTATGTAATCATAGGATTGTTCAAAATAGAGGTGATTTTGCCTGCCCTAAAATTTTCTCTAAAAATAGTAAGAAATATCCTACCGATCTTTTTGGTAATTTTTGCTTTTATGGTTGCATTTAATTTCTTCATCAGTCCATATACCGTGCGCAAATATTTAGGGAAATCATCCGGTTTTACACGATGGTTGATAGCTGTTGGAGGTGGAATTATCTCGACCGGACCAATCTATATGTGGTATCCAATGCTCAAACAATTAAGAAAAGAAGGAGTTCAATACGGCTTTATTGCCACCTTTCTTTACAATAGAGCTATTAAGCCGCCTCTAATTCCGATGATGGTAGCCTATTTTGGTTGGAAATATACCCTAGTTCTGGCAGTAGTTATGGCCACTACTTCCGTTATTCAAGGTATAATATTTGAAAAAATAGAAGGAGGTGGTTTTTTGTGAAAATTGCAGTTGCCTCAAATGGTAAAAATGAAAAAGCCCAAGTAAGTGAAGTCAGCGGCAGAGCACCCTATTTTTTAATTTTTGAAGATGGTAAGCTAATAAAAACGATAAAAAATCCTTTTAGAATTGGAGGGGGAGGTGCAGGCTTCGCTGTTGCCGAAATGCTTTCAGACGAGAAGGTGAAAATGATTGTTAGCGGAAAATTCGGACCAAACATTATGAGTGCTTTGGAATCGAAAGGAATCAAATGCAAGGAAATGTCCGGGATAACTGCGAAAGAAGCTTTAAGAAAGATAGAGGAACAAAATCCATAAGGGACAGATTAACTCCCATATCAGGAAACTAGAAAAAGCAAAAGGATGAAATCATAGAAAATTAAATTAAGAGCCGGAAAAAAGATGAAAATCTACTCTATAGGAATAATGAGGTCTTGTAACCAAAATTTTCAAAAGATAGAGATTTTTGAGGATTTTTCTAAAGGATTAAAGGGAATAGAAGACTCCCAACATTTATGGATCCTCTACTGGCTTCATAAAATATCCCGGGATCAAAGAAAGGTATTACAGGTACACCCGATGGGTAATCTCACTCAACCTAAAAGGGGAGTTTTCACTACCAGATCCCCGGCAAGACCCAATCCCATCGGACTAACTAAAGTAAAATTAGTCAAAAAAGAGGGTAATATATTAATTGTTCAAGGGCTGGATGCCTTTGAAGGTAGTCCAGTATTGGATATCAAATCCTTTTGAAAAAAGATTCATAGAAAAGCTGCTTAGAAAAATCTATGACTTCGGTAAATAACAGACCTCGAGAAGGAATCTGATGTGGGGAAAAAAATCGCTATACTTATTTCGAACAGTCTAAAATTTTTACGCAGGCAGCCACGAAACTGGAAGATTACGGTAACACGAAGCTCTTTAAGGACCTTTGTCTATAAAATAATTTTCCCTTACCAGTCTATTTATGCGATGGGTTTGGGTGCTACTGCTACTCAGCTAGGTATTATAAACACTATCGGGATGGGCATTGCTGGTCTTTTTGGCCCATTCATTGGATGGATTATTGACAGGATTGGTGTCAAAAGGGTTTACCTCATCGGTATCGGTCTGCTTGTAGTTTCATACCTCATCTACGGTGTGGCCCAGAGTTGGATAATTCTTATTGCCGCTATGATAGCGTTCTGGCTGGGGGACACAACCAGTGGACATACTTGTAGCACCGTATGTGCCAATTCTTTATCCAGCCGAGACCGCGCTACCGGTATGAGCTTCTGCGAAACTCTTGCCGCAGGTCTTTTGGGAATAGTGGGACCCATAGTTGGAGCATCGGTAGTTGCCAGTTCTGGTGGGGTAAATGTTAAAGGTATAAAGCCCTTGTTTTTCATTAGCGCCCTTATCACCCTGGGGACATTTTTTCTCATACTTACTCAGCTATCTAACCAGAACTGGAAGAACAGTGGCGAGAGAAAATCTAGTTTCTTTAAAGATATAGGCCAGGTATTCAAGCAGGGGAAGAACCTAAAACGATGGATCGTCATTGCTTCTGTGGGAATGCTTCCCATGGGTATGGTTTTTCCCTTTATCCAGGTTTTCGCCCATGAGATAAAAGGTGCCGACCAGTATATACTGGGAGCAATAGTCGCCGGTTCTGCACTCACCCCCCTTGTCCTGGGTATCCCTCTGGGAAGGCTGGCTGACAAAATTGGCCGTAAAAAGGTTCTTTACCTAACCTCCCCTCTTTTCTGGATTTCCAATTTGATGCTTATTTGGGCACCAAATTCTGGGTTCTTGATAGCCTCTGGCATCCTGCAAGGTTTCTTCATAGTTAGCATGACCGTAGCAGGTGCTATGACTGTTGAGCTGGTTCCTCCCGAGCATATGGGAAGATGGATAGGAATTCTGCGATTTTTTCGGCTTTTACTTGCTGCCTGTGTAGCTTACCTGGCCGGAGTTATCTGGGACCACTTAGGACCACATTATATATTCCTAATCAGCATCGGACTTGATGCTTTTATCAGAATACCCCTGCTTATCGGGATACCTGAGACGCTAGACCTGAGAATCGGAAGAGGAGAGAAAGGCAAGAAAAAAGCAAGATAGAAAAAAATAGTGCAGGTGGGAAATGCTACTGCCGAAGGGGCAAAGGAAACAATATGGTTAGGTTAGGAACAATTGTATTTGGAGAAAGAAAATATGAAAATTGAAATTTTGGGGACTGAATCCTTGGGGGTAAGAGGCTTGAGTTGTTTTGTAGAAACGAAAAATGTTGCTTGAAGCCAAACGTGAAAGTTTATATGAAGATATGCCTGTTCCTGATAGGTGGCACGAAGCTTATGCCGAAGGTGAAGTCAATACTGATTATTATAGTGATTACACCTGCAGCCCTACCCTCGACGAAGACACGGTAGGTGGTTTTGGACCTGGAATTTTTAAATAGTTTGAATTTGCTTGATAGAATCTTATAGAGGGTGTCAGCAATAAAACTCATAGCCACATCAAAGTCGACCTTGACCACCACTGGTGAGGCCAGGGTATTGAGATTGAAAAAGTCCACATTCTCAGCGATGTTGTTCTCAATGAGCCAGCGATAGGCATAAGTAAAGATGGTCTTTCTAGCTTCTAAAGAGCTAATAAGCGACTTATCTCATCTGACAGGACAAAATTAGAGAAGATACTGGGAGGATATAAAATGTACATAACTAATATCAAAAATACAAAGGAGTTAAAAACTCCTCATAACAAATCAATTAGATGGTTATTACCCAAAAAAATAGGAGTTCCAAATTTTGAGATGAGATATTTTGAGGTTAAAAAGGAAAGCGTCCCTTCGGAAGAGAAACACCCTTGGGAACACGAAATATTTGTAATAAGAGGAGAGGGCATTATAAAAAGTGGATGGATAGAGAAGAAAGTTAAACCTGGAGACGCTATATTTATTCCTCCAAATGAACTACACCAGTTTTCAAATATTAAAGAGGAGCCTTTTGGCTTTATCTGTATCATTCCTAATGGGTGTGAGGATAATATTAAGGGAAAAAAATGAAAAAAGAAGAAACGCAGAGTTATCTTTGAAGTCTTTACAAAAATTTTCAAAAAGTCTTCTCTTCTTATTATACCAGAAAAGACTGCTATCAAGTTATGAGAATGATCCCCGAGCGAACTACCGAGGTTAAGCTAATGAATAATGATACCCTTTTTGTTAAGATAAAAGACCCGGGAACTGATCGGATGAATCAGCCTACCCAGAGATTCTTAACTGAGATTAACAACCTTGCAGGCAGAACTCTCGATAAATTTCACCTGAAACTCTTATTTGATGTAGAACTCGAGAAATAATTTCACTTGCTACAATCACAAAAGAATATGCTCAAGGACTTTCAAAAATTTATTATCACCACAAAAAGAATGTGTAGATGAAATACAAGGCATCGTCGTGTTGACTTTGTGAACAAATAATGATATTATAATTAGTATCAAATATAATATTTGAAAGGATGTGAAATAAAATGTCTGTAAGCATTACAGAAGACATTAAATCGGTTTCTGATTTAAAGAAAAACACTCATGAAATTTTTGAGCAGATGCATTGCACTGGTCGTCCAATCATTGTCACCGTTAATGGAAAACCTGATGCTGTTTTGCTTGACGTAAAAGTTTTTGAAAGAAAACTACAAACATTAAATCTTGCTGTTTTATTAGCTGAGGCCGAAACCGACGTGAAGAAAGGACGTACCCGACCCGCACGAAATTTCTTAAAGGAGCTTAAATATCGTGCGAAAGTATCAGGTTAAAATTACCAAAATAGCTGAGTCTGATATCCAGGAAATTTTCAAATATATTTTACGAGATAATAAGAGAGTAGCTATCAAATGGGTCGAGGAAATAGAGCGACAAATTGATAGGTTGGGAAACTTTCCTATGCGCTGTTCAATCATTCCTGAAGCACAGGAATTAGAAAAAAAATATCGTCATCTTATCTATGGCAATTATAGAACCATTTTTAGGGTTGAGGAATCAAAGGTAATTATAATGCGGGTTATTCATGGTGCTCGATTGCTTGACCTAAGGATGTTTGAGAAATGAAGTACAAAATTCATTTCCCCCAGTTCCATAAGGAGATAGAACTTCTCAAGGAAAAAAACATCTTAGACTATGCAAGGGAGTTAAAGATACCTATAGGCTCCAGCTGTAAAGGGCGAGGAATATGTAAAGAGTGCAGGATCGTCATCGAGAAGGGGTGTGAAGTTTTAAACCAGAAAACAGAACTTGAGAACGATTTAAATAGGAATGAGAGATTAGCTTGCCAGGCTATTATTAAGGATGATTCCGCCGATATACATATAAGGCTCTCATATCAGGGCAGCCTTGAACAGATTGCTACTGAAGGAGGAAAAAAGGAAGTAAAACTAAACCCTTTGACCAGAAAAAAAGGTAACAAAGTTTTATTTGATGATAAGGAAATTGGCAGTTATCAAAATCACATTTATGGAATAGCTGCGGATATAGGGACTACCACGATTGTGCTTCATTTAGTGGATTTGGAGAGTGGAAAACTCATTTTTACCTCGGCCTTTGAAAATCCTCAGAGATTAATCGATGGAAATGATGTTATAAGCAGGATAATGTATGATAGAGAAAAGCCAGCCGCTCTTTGTGAAGAGCTAATTTCTTGTATCAATGAGAAAATAAGTAAGATGCCCTGTGATACAAATGAAATATACGAAATGGTGGCGGTCGGCAATAGCACTATGAGGGATATGTTCTTTGGCTTAGATGTCCAGAGCATTGGAGTTAAACCTTTCAAATCAGTGACAGAGTTAAGGGGAAGCTTTACTTTTTTGAATAAAAGAGGCTCGAACTCTCCTTTAAGGATAAATAAAAATGCAAACATTTATGGTGCACCTTTAATAGGATCGCATGTAGGAGCAGACACTACAGCTGTCTGTCTATGCACGGGGTTTTTCGATGAATCTAACCTCACAGCCATGGCCATAGATATCGGGACCAATGGAGAGATAGTTTTAAAGTATGATCACAACATAATAGCCACCTCTTGTGCAGCAGGACCAGCTTTGGAGCCCATGCCTGCATTAAGGGGAGCAATTCAAAGAATAAGTATAGATAACGGAGAGATAGGATGGAAGACTATAGGAAATACAGAGCCTGTGGGAATTTGTGGCTCCGGGATAATTGATCTGTTAGGAGAGTTGATTAAAACTAAGGAAATCGATGAAAATGGATATTTTGTGAATAGAAAGGTATTTAAAATAACAGACAAAGTTCAGCTAACTCAAAATGCAATTAAAGGCGAGAATGGTTTAATGTGGAGCAAAGCCGCTATCTGTCTTGGAATAAAAGTGCTGTTGGAGGAAACAGGGATAAGCACTGATGACTTAGACAGGGTCTATCTAGCAGGCTCCTTTGGCTCCTATATTGATAAGGAAAATGCAAGAAGAATAGGACTGATACCTGCAGTACCGCTAATAAAAGTGGTGCAGGTGGGAAATGCTGCTGCCGGGGGAGCAAAAGAAATACTCCTATCCAGAGAAAGAAGAAGACTTGCAGAAGAGTCGGTAAAGAAGGTAAAGCATATTGACCTTGAGTTAATCCCTAACTACGGGGAAAGACTTATGCTTGATGAGCAAAACTTCAAGAAATTGAAGTTCCCCTAAATGACCTTGGTCTGTTGTTCATTCCCCCAAGCTTACCTGAGTCTATGGGGTACTTTGAGTGATTTAACAGACCATAACTTCTTGGAGAAGAGCCATAAATGAAGATAGAACTTTACAAGGGAATAGAGAAGGCAAGAAAACTCCTTGGACTTTCCCGGGAAGTTACTTTAGGTGAGATAAAAGAGGCTTACCGGAGAAAAGCTATAAAGTATCATCCGGATAAACAGAGGCCCGGGAAAAGAAAAGAGCTTAGTCAAAAAATGAGCCAGATCAATAAAGCTTATAGGATTCTTATGAACTACGTTGAAAAATACAGATTCTGCTTCAGTGAAGAAGAAGTTAAAAGAAATGACCCCAACCGAGATCTAAGGCGATTTTCTAAAGATTGGCTAGGAAAAGGATAAGATTGGGATAGATATAAATTTGACAGTAATTATTTTTTTGCTATGGTCAATCTGGTATGAATGGATAACCTGAGATATTTCGCCACTTGTTTGATAGTGATTCAAAGA
>WJOQ01000370.1 GCA_009618505.1 Clostridia bacterium
CTGGTCAACTTGCTCTGAGTCTAGATTGAAGGCTCCGTAGGAAAGAAAATCATAACCACTGGCTCCCATCTCTAGATAGTCCCCATATTTCTCCGCTACTTTCATAATGTCGCTGAGATATACATCATCAATAAAATGTCTGATTTCATTCAACCTCCACAGAAAGGCGCTGATTTTGTCTATAGTGGGCTTTTCTGTAACCCCGCCTGCTACTATGCCTACATTATGAGGTGCCTTTCCTCCAAAAATTGCCAATAGTTCGTGTGCTTTTCGCCTTATTTCCAGGGCAAGAAGATAATGAGAAGCTAGCTCTTCATTAGCTCTATCACTCAAGCGGTAGTCTCCCTCATAGCGAGGAAGAAAAGGAGAAGAATTTCCACCAGCCAGGAATTCCTTGAGCGATTTTGCTCTAGCATCTTCACCTTGATACTTAGCCAAAGGGGCAAGGTTCACAAAGTCAAGAGCAGCCAGATGGTAAAAGTGGAGAATATTAGACTGAATAAAATTGGAACCCAGGATAAGATTGCGAATAATCCTGGCATTGGAAGGAATCTTATCTTCAAGACCGAAAGCCTGATCCAGAGCCAAAACCGAAGCAGTGGCATGAGCAATGGGACAAACCCCGCAAACTCTTTGAGTTATTTGAGGGGCATCCCTGGGGTCCCTACCCTTAAGGATTATTTCAAATCCACGGAAAAGTGTACCCGATGTCCTGGCTTCTTTTACCTCTCCTCCATCCAGGAGCACTTCTACTTTCAAGTGACCTTCTATTCGGGTAACAGGATCTATAATAATTTTCTCCATTTTCATCTCCTTGAGTCTATTTGAGGGGTGGTCTTAATTTTTTCCAATCACTAATCTTTTCATAGAAAGGCCCTGTTATGTCAGGAAAGGAAGGCTCCGTACAGCCAAGGCAGGGAGAACCCGCACCAATGACCCAGTTCACACCGCCATTCCAGTGTCGCAGAGGACAATCAGAATAGGTAAAAGGACCTTTGCATCCTAATTCATAGAGGCACCCTTCCTCACCTAACTGACGGGCGAATTTGCCTTCGTCGAAATAAGGACGGCGGGGACAATTCTCATGAATAAGCTGGCCATAAAAAACCCTGGGTCGATTAAGCTCATCTAGATCATCCTCACCCATCAGACCATAAAGCAGAATATGGGCAACTGTTCCCACAAACCAATCCGGATGTGGAGGACACCCAGGGATATTAATAAAGGGGACATCAATTTTTTCTTCTTCTAAGACATCTTTTACACCTCTAGATCCAGTAGGATTAGGCCTGGCAGCAGGGATACCCCCAAATGTAGCACAACTTCCCACAGCAATAATTGCTAACGCTCCCCGGGCAAGATTAATAAAACGAGAAAGAATGGTTACTGGCTTCTCTTTCTCTTCTCCCACAGTAGCAAAGATTCCTCCTTTAGCGGTAGGAATACTCCCCTCCATCACTAAGATATAGCTGCCTTCTCTTTTTCTTTGAGTATCTAGCATTACCTCAATAGAGAGTTCACCGCTGGCCGCCATTATAGTGGGATGAAAAACAAACTGCAAGAAACTACCCGGAACCACTTCATCCAAGAGAAGATTCTTGATGGAGGGACTAACAGAATTCATAATAGATACAGAACATCCGGTACACCCTGCCCCCTGCAACCAGATAACTGGCTGACGCTTAGCCTCCATTCTGAGCCTCCTTCCTAATTTATTCTTCCACTAATTTTTCGTATTCCTGCGCGTTGAGCAAAGTATCGATTTCTTCTGGTTGAGAAATTTTGACCTTGATCATCCAACCATCCCCATAAGGATCTTTGTTGACCAGGGAAGGGTCCTCCTCCAGTTGAGCATTAATCTCTATCACTTTTCCACTTACTGGTGACGGAACTTCAAAGGCTGTTTTGGAGGACTCAATTGTAGCAAATGTTTTGTTGTACGTTACCTCAGTACCGACCTTAGGTAATTCAACCAACAGAATCTCACCCAGTTGTTTCTGTCCGTAAGAAGTAATTCCAATCTTACCAATATCCGCTTCGATCTTGACCCATTGGTGAGTATCTAAATACTTAAGCTCTTCTGGGTACATGCTCTACTCCTTTTCTAGAATACTTCTTAGTCGGGATACCAACTCTTTAGGTTCTACCGGTTTTTCAAGATAATCTTCTGCTTCAAGCTCCAGACCCTCAGCTATGGAGTAGGAAGTCCGAGGAAGCTTCTGCTTGAGAGCTGTTAACATCACCACCGGAATCCTATTGTATTCAATATTGCTCTTAAGTTCTTTACACACTTCGAACCCTGATTTCTTGGGCATCATAATGTCAAGAATGATTAGATCAGGCCTCCCCTCTCTTATTCTTTCCAGGCACTCTTTCCCGCTGGAAGCTACGACCACCTCAAAATTACTTTTCTCCAACACCATTCTTGTCCCCTCTGCAAAATCTGGGTCATCATCCACAACAAGAATCTTTTTCTCTACTTTCATTTTCTTCCCTTCACTATCCTTTCTGATTACTGCAAAATTTTTTTATTTCTCGCCTTTGGCCAAAATCTTCTCTACCCGATGAATCAAATCATTCGGTTGGATAGGCTTCTCAACGTAATCATCAACATCCATGGAAAGGCCTGTTTCCAATTCATAACGTCTATCACCAGCCTCCTTTCTTACCGCTGTGAGAATCAAGATGGGAATCCGGGGATAGCTGTGATAGGCTCTTAATTCCTTTATTACTTCGAACCCATCCTTTTGAGGCATCAAAAGATCCAGAAGAATAAGATCCGGCGTACTTTTTTTGACCTGCTCTAAGCATTCTTTACCATTAGAGGCAAAAGTGAGTTTGTAGGGTTGAGTTTCTAGGATTATTTTTGCTGCCTCCCGGATATCAGGATCATCGTCTACAATTAAAATATTGGCTGATTTCGCCATATCTTCCTCCCTATCATACTATTTATACTATTGGCCGAGGCACCAGACCCGCCTCATTCATAATTATAGGAACAATCGTCTCCCAGGCAACAGCCATAATATGTATCCCGTGTAATCCTGGTATTTCCTTTAACTGTTCGATTATCTCCAGGCAGATATCAACTCCTTCTCGCCGGGCATCCTTGGCATTTTCCATCCTGATTACTATCTCGTCAGGGATACTGATGCCAGAGACGTAATCTCTCATATATCGCACCATACCGGCAGATTTTACGGGTATTATTCCT
>WJOQ01000357.1 GCA_009618505.1 Clostridia bacterium
GTTCCGAAGGTGAAGGAGTAAGGGCTGAAATCGAAGGAAGGAGAGCGAAAGAACTACAAAGAATCACTTCTGAGGCCTATAGAACAGCCCAGGAAATCAAGGGAAAGGCTGATGCGGAAGCTACCAAGGTCTATGCAGATGCTTACAATAAAGGTCCTGAATTCTATTCGTTCTTGAGGACACTGGAGATATATGAAGATACTATGGATGAAAATACCCAGTTGATTATGACCACAGATAGTGATTTCTACAAGTATATGAAGACTCTGTCACCTGAGTAAATAAATTCGTATATGGTATATCGAGAAGAAAAGGCATGCATGAGTAAGTATGGTGTGGTGCATGATGCGCATTACGCAATACGAGAATGGTGACGGAAGAAATTGTCCTGAGGTTTTACTTGAAGTAAAGGAATTTACACGTTTGCCGAAGGATATTTTCTGAAGAAGCCTTATAGGAGCAACCTTAACGAAGCTTCGAGTTGAGGATAAAGAAAAATATACTGTTTGAGGAGCAAGGTGACGAGTTTATATTTTTCCCGAAACGAGAAGCTGAGTAGAAAGAATAAAAGGCTACTATACAGCGACGGAAGAAATTGTCCTTCGGCAATTTCTTGACATAAAAAAGAAGTTCGTTTATAATATTGGGAAATAAGAATTTGACAGCAAAGGGAGATTTTTATAGGATACAAGAGATAAACTAGAATATATAACAATTACACTATTAAGGAAAAAAATAAAGAGGAAAAAAATGGGGGGGTACGTTTATTTTTTTGCGCAAAATAGGGCTGAAGGCTCAGCTGAGAAGAGAAACCTTCTGGGAGGTAAAGGAGCCAATCTGGCCGAGATGGCCAATTTAGGCGTTCGAATACCGCCAGGTTTCACTATTAGCACTGAGGTATGTCGATATTATACAGCTAGACATGAATATCCGGATGATTTGGAACAGCAAATAAAAGAGAATCTTAAGAAGGTAGAACAAGCCACCAACAGGAGGTTTGGCAGCAGACAAAGACCTCTTTTAGTTTCTGTTCGTTCAGGAGCAAGAATTTCTATGCCAGGGATGATGGATACTGTTCTTAATCTAGGATTAAATGATGCTTCAGCAGAAGGGCTGATTCAAGAAACAAATAATCCACGTTTTACTTACGATGCTTACAGAAGACTGATTCAGATGTTCGGTAGTGTAGTTTTAGGAGTTCCGGGAGAGAAGTTCGAACAACTCATTGAGAAGAAAAAGGAAGCTAAGGGTGTACAGGATGATATAGAGCTGACTGGGGAAGACTTAAAGGAACTGACGGATGAGTTTAAGGAGCTTACAGAAAAAGAAAAAGGAATTGAATTTCCTCAGGATTCTTTTGAACAACTGAGAATGGCCATAGATGCGGTTTTTGCTTCCTGGAATAATAAAAGGGCTATTAGTTATCGAAGAATTAATAAAATACCTGAGCACTGGGGAACAGCAGTTAATGTTCAGACAATGGTCTTTGGAAATATGGGAGATAACTCCGGTACCGGAGTTGGCTTTACTCGAGATCCGGCTACAGGAGAGAAAAAATTATATGGAGAATACCTGATCAATGCTCAGGGAGAAGATGTAGTTGCCGGGATACGGACCCCTCAGCCTTTTTCTACCTTGGAGGAGAAAATGCCAGCAATTTATGCGGAGCTGGTCGATATTACTGAGAAATTAGAGCGGCACTATCGAGATGTGCAGGATTTTGAGTTTACAATAGAAAAGGGCACCCTCTTTATGCTTCAGACTAGAACTGGGAAGAGAACCGCCCAGGCGGCAGTAAAAATAGCCTCTGATATGGTTGAAGATGGATTGATTGACAAAAAAGAAGCTTTGATGAGAATAAAGCCCGCTCAACTAGAGCAACTCCTACACCGACGTATTGATCCCCAGGCAGAACTAGAAGTACTTGCCAGCGGGCTTCCAGCTTCTCCAGGAGCAGCCACGGGGGTAGTTGCTTTCACAGCGGATAGAGCTGTAGAATTAGTTGAACAAGGAAAAAAAGTAATCCTTGTTCGTACCGAGACTTCTCCTGAGGATATCCACGGGATGGCTGTGGCTGAAGGGATCCTTACCGCAAGAGGAGGGAGAACTTCCCATGCTGCTGTAGTAGCCAGGGGGATGGGCAAGTGTTGTGTGGCTGGTTGTGAAGACATAAAAGTGAATGAAAAAGAGAAAGAATTTAGAGTAAATGGATTTATGTTCAAAGAGGGTGATTTTATCAGCCTAGATGGAAATACAGGAAGAGTAATAAAAGGAAAAATATCTACCCTTGAACCTGAGTTAAGTACAGAATTTACAGAACTTATGAAATGGGCAAATGAGATAAAGACTCTTGGGGTGAGAGCTAATGCAGATACTCCCGGGGACGCCAGGTTAGCACGTGAGATGGGAGCAGAGGGAATAGGGCTTTGTCGGACCGAACATATGTTTTTTGGAGAAGAGAGACTCCCTTATGTTCAGCAGATGATCTTAGCTGAAAACAAAGAAGAGAGGAAAAAGGCTCTGGAAAAACTAGAGCCAATGCAGAAAGATGATTTCAAAAGAATTCTGAAAGAGATGGAGGGTTTACCGGTCATTATTCGTCTGTTAGACCCACCATTACATGAGTTTTTGCCTAATTATGAAGACCTTCTTGTGGAAGTAAGTGAATTAAGGATGGAAAAGGCTGACCAAAAACAATTGAGAGAGAAAGAATCTCTCTTAAAAAAGATAGTAGCCCTAAGAGAGATGAATCCTATGTTGGGACACCGGGGTTGCAGACTAGGGATAACTTTTCCTGAGGTTTATAATATGCAGACAAGGGCAGTCTTTGAAGCAGTAGCAGAGTTGGTTGCAGAAAAGAGGAGTGTTGAGCCCGAGATAATGATTCCCCTTGTCATTAATGAAAAAGAATTAGCTATTCTTCGAAAAGAAGCTGTTCGAGTAGCTGAAGAAGTAATGAAAGAAAAAAAGGTGAGGTTTGAGTATAAAATAGGAACAATGATTGAGTTACCGCGTGCTGCTCTCTGTGCAGATAAAATTGCTCAACAGGCAGATTTCTTTTCTTATGGTACCAATGATTTAACGCAGACTACTTTTGGTTTTAGCCGGGATGATGCAGAGGGAAAATTCATTCCTATTTATCTTGAGGATAAGATTTTGACAGATAATCCTTTTGAAATACTTGACCAGGACGGGGTAGGACAACTAA
>WJOQ01000119.1 GCA_009618505.1 Clostridia bacterium
TAAATTACCCGCTCTCTCCCTCATAAATTCAATGTATGGCTCACATCTCGTATCCAACCAAGAATCATAACGAATAACTGGATTCCACTCCCTATCAATACCTCCGATGCCAGACATTTGACCGTCAAAGGCGATTGCTGCTACATCCTTAGGGTTAATTTTACTTATTGTGACTGCTTCTTTGATGGTATTCACCGCTGAGCGATAAAAATCATCCTGATCCTGCTCTACCCAGCCTGGCTTAGGATAATAAATTCTGGACTCCTCATAAGCGTCAGCAACCATTCTCCCTTCTGAGTCGAAAATAGCCGCTTTCGTTCCCGCTGTACCGATATCTACTCCAATCAGATAAGACTTTTCCACCCTAAAAACTCTCCTTCCGCCTAAAGTACTAACGCAGAATGGCTGGACTCACTATAGATTTTTAGACTTTATCAACTGCTATTTCAAGGAAGCAATTTGCTCATAAATGGGCAGCAGAGCTTTGTATGCATTCTTAAAAATGGGATACAGTTTCTCATATCTTTTCTGGGCCAAAGGGCGAGGACTATGGACTTCCACAATCTTTACCAACTTCTCGGCTACTCTAAAATTTTTGAAAATCCCGGTGCCTATTCCACCGGCAATGGCTGCCCCCAGGGAAGTAGCTTCCTCTAGTAAGAGGGGACAAAGAATTTTTTTTCCATATACATCGGCCATGATCTGGCGCAGTACTCTTCCTCTGGCTCCTCCTCCAATTACCCTCACTTCCTCTATCCGAGCTCCCTGTTCTTGAAAAGCATCCAGGATAACCTTCAGGTTAAAGGCAATACCTTCCAGAACAGATCTAATCAGGTGTTCTTTCTTGTGAGTAAGGGTAAGACCAATAAATGCTCCTTTTGCATCTGGATTCCAGTAAGGACTTCTCTCTCCCATCAAATAGGGTAGAAAAAGTAAATTTTGAGCACCAGGCTCAACCGATTCTGCCTTCAAATCCATAATTTGATAGGGATCTGTCTTTGCTTCTCTGGCAGCCTGAGTCTCCGCCCAGCAGAGATTATCTTTGAGCCACTGATAAGCGCCTCCCGCCGTCTGCATGGTGCCGGTAGGCATAAACATTCCCGGATCAAGGTGAGAGAAATTAAACGTTCTTTTTTCTGGATCATAGACAGGTTTTGTACTAGCCAGAGCAATCCAGGAAGAGGAACCGAGGTAGTTGTAAGAGCTTCCTTCCCTTACCACTCCCGCCCCTACCGCGGCACAAGGTCCATCACCTCCACCCATCACTACCGGGGTATCCGGCCTGAGGAAAACCTCTTCACTAATTTCTCTGGTAACCCCACCTACTACATCCACAGAAGTATGTAATTCGGGCAAAATTTCCAGCGGAATTCTAGTTGCTTTTAACATCCGGGAAGACCACTCTTTTTTCTGCAGGTCAAAAAGATTCATCCCCGAGGCATCAGAATAGTCAGTAACAAACCGCCCAGTTAACCGGTAAATGATGTAATCCTTGGCCTGTACGAACTTATAGGCCTTTTTGAAAATTTCCGGTTCATTGTCTCTGAGCCACATGATCTTGGCTGCTGAATAAGTGGGACTGATGCGGTGACCGGTGATTGTATATACCTCATCCTCTCCCACAGTCTCCCTGATTCGGTTTGCCTGCTCGACTCCTCTCTGGTCGGCCCAAATAATAGAGTTTCGCAAGGGATTTCCCTGCTTATCAAGTGGCAGACATCCCATCATCTGCCCACTGAAACTGACGCAAGTCACATCCTTATTAGATATTCTGGCCTTCTTCAATAGATCTTCAGTAGACATACAAACCGCTTTCCACCAATCTAGAGGATCTTGTTCAGCCCAATTTACTCTGGGATAATTAGTCACATAACTTTGGAAACTGCTAGCTAGGAGCCTCCCGGTTGAATCATAAAGGGTCGCCTTATTGCCGGTGGTTCCCAGGTCATAGGCTAAGATATATCCTTTTTTCATCAAGATTGGTAAACCTCCGGGTTAACTACATAGCGAGGCCTTCTTCCTTCTAATACATCAATAACATTTTGCACGGAAGTCATTCCCATATTCCCTAGAGCCTCATAGGTATAGGCTCCCATGTGAGGAGTGGTAATAATGTTATCCAGAGAAAAGAGGGAACTCTCCTGTGGGGGTTCAGCAGAATAGGAATCAACCGCTGCTCCTTCGATTACTCTATCCCTTAAGCATCGATAAAGAGCATCCTCATTTATCAGAGGACCTCTGGCCGTATTTATCAAGAAAGCGGTAGGTTTCATCAATTTTATCTCATTTTCTCCCATAATATTTTTAGTCTCACCGGTTAAAGCAACATGCAGACTGACAAAGTCTGCCTCTTGCAACAAGAATCTAAGATCAGTATATTTTGCTCCGGTTTCCTCTTCAATATCAAGCTTCCTTCGCCGACTCCAGTAAAGCATTCTCATATTAAAACCCTTTGCTCTTCTGGCAACTGCCTTGCCAATTTCTCCCATTCCTACTATACCCAGCGTTTTTCCGTATACTGCGCTGCCAAAAAACTTCTTCCATTCCCCTTTTTTAGTGCTTGTATCTGCCTGGGGTATTTTTCTGGCAATTGTTAACATTAAGCCAAAGGTTAGGTCTGCCACTGCTTCGGTATTGGTGCCAGGAGTATTAGTTACCACTATTTTTCTCCTGGTAGCTGGCTCAATATCTATGTTATCCACACCAGCTCCGTATTTGGAGATGACCTTTAATTTATCGGCAGCTTTAATTGCCTTTGCTGTAATCTCATCCAGACCAGCGATATAGGCATCCACCCCTTTTATTCTCTCCCTCACTTCATCTTCCTTTAGGGGTCTACCCAGTTCATTCCAGGTAATCTGGTAACCTTTTTTCTTTAATAGCTCCACCGGCTCCTTCACCACTTTCCCAAAGGAGGTGGAAGTAACCAATACTTTAATAGCCATCTTTTCACTCCCTATGATTGTATCAGTTATCCTCCAGATAAAACTGGGAGGAAAACGCCATTCTGAAAGCCTGGTCAGCCTTTTATTTTCATTTTTACTTTGATGCCGGGAAAAGGCAGGTTAAATATCTAATCTTAGAGAGCAAATCGTCTTCTTCGCCATTGGTCAAAAACAACAACACCAATAATGATTAAACCCATAACGACTCGCTGCACGAAAGCAGAGACATTGAGCAAGTTCAAACCGTTACCCAGTGTAC
>WJOQ01000281.1 GCA_009618505.1 Clostridia bacterium
GCTTATTCTGTTATGAGATTTATTAGTTTCTTTAAGGGAAGCTTCTGAAATTGACTCAAAACCAATGAATAACCCTTTGCATCCACTAGCTGCCGCCAGCTGGAGAACATCTTCATGCCGGGCGATGTCAATAGAAGATTGTCCTACCCATAAAAGATTATAGGGTATCAAGGCTTTAAATAGTTCCCGGGCATAATTAACATTTCCTACAATATTGTCATCCAGAAAACCCAGGAATCGCGTCTTTAAGGATTTACCTATCATACTCTTGACTTCTTCTACTACTTTTTTTACCGGACGAAAGCGATATTTCTTGCCAAAAAATCGGCTTACCGAGCAGAAGTTACAATCAAAGGGACAACCCCTGGTTAGTTGCAAAAAACGCTTAAGAAGGTATCTTTTATCTTCTACAAGTTCTCTTCTGGGGACAGGTATTTTTGTGGGATCCGGCCTCTGAGAACTCTGATAAAACTTGGCTAGACCATTTTTGCCCTTACTTCTTAAATCCTCTAATAATTTTTCCCAGTTCCCCTCTGCCTCTGCTATCACCACTGCGTCTGCATGTTGGGCTGCTTCTTGGGGCATGGCAGTAACGTGCATTCCTCCCAATACTACCGGAACTCCTTTATCCCTGAATGCATCAGCTATCTCGTAAGCACGAGGGCTGGAAGCGGTCATAGTAGTTATCCCTACTAAATCAACCTCCTTATCAAAATCTATCTCCTCTATATTCTCATCAACTATCTCTATGTCTATATCTTTAGGAGTTAAAGCCGCTACACTGATAAGGCCGTGAGGGGGTACTTTAAATACTTTGTGCCTGCCCAGTCTTTCCTTTTTGGTCTTCTTTTTCCAGGTGGGTGAAATCAATAGAATCTTCATCTTTTCCTTTCTTGCCTAGAAGTAGTTTTTTCTTCAGCTGTTTTTGCTTGAATCTCTAGCTCTTCTCTATTTTTTCGGCGATGATTCTCTATTACTTTACTCAGCTTGACAACAGAAGAGTCATATTCCCCTGCTATCATCTTTTCAAATTCAGGCCGGGTGGCTTTGTCGAGGCGCTTAGCATAATCATCCAAAAAACGAGCGATCTTACCTTCTATGATGGTTTCTGCTCCCTTATGAGTAGGATAAGCACCACATTCCTTAACCGCTTCTCTCAAGATATCGGGTTTGTCAATAATAGTACAGGGAGTTAACCAGTTATCATTTTTTTCCAGTTGCTTTTTCCTTATAGAAAGAAAGAAAGGAGAGAGTATCGCTTCCCGTAAACCCTTACCCTCTTCCCAGAGTTTGAAAATATTATCCACAGCGAAATGAACAAACACACAGGGCTCTACATCCCCCCTGGAGTTAATATGAAAGTACTTTCTCCCTCCGGCTATACAACCTCCTACCCAGGGTCCATCATTCCAGAAATCCCCTATGAAAATAGGCTTCTTTGATCGCCATTCCCATATCTTCTGGCGAAGTTTGCCTCTCTGCTCAGGAGTAGGCATAAGCTCAACGGCTGGCTTCTTACCTATGGGAATATAGATGAAATACCAGCCAAAAGATATATTCTTAGCAATGAGGTCATCCACGAATTTATCGCTAGAAACAACATCTGCATTTTCCCTGGTCACCGTAACCGAAAATCCCTGCATAACTCCTGCCTGGTGCAAATCCTGCCGGGCTTTATCTATTTTTTCCCAGACTCCCTTTCCCCTTCTTTCATCTGTCTCTTTCTTAAAACCTTCCATACTAATAGCTGGAGCAACGTTACCTATTTTAGCCAGTCTCTCTATCGTCTTTTCATCAAGCAGCGTCCCATTAGTATAGATTTGAAAATACATATCATTATGCTTCTTAGCTAAATCCCATAGATCTTTTCCTGTCTCCTTATCCCTGTAATAAAAGGGTTCCCCTCCTGAAATAGTCAAAAAGCGAATCCCCAATTCTCTAGCTTCCCTCACAATTCTGTCCAGAGCAGCATAGGATAGACCCTGTCCTTTTTCGTACTCGTGGGCATAGCAACCATAACAGTTGAGGTTGCAAGCATTGGTGGGGGAAACAACAAAAAACCAGGGAGTTTTAAAACCTTCTTCCTCTAATTTCTCCCTCTTTTTTGCTTCGGTGACCCAATCACAGAAGAAATTCTTGGCTAATCTTTCTCTGGCTACTTTTGAGAGTCTTTCTTGAAGAAGTAAACGAGCAAATTTAGTCAAGGGATGCCTTTCTTGAAAAGCCTGCATCACGTTTTCTAAAGCAGGCTTATTAGGACCGGCAAACTTATACAGTCCTTTCAATACAGTATCAAACTCACTATAGAAATCATCCTCATTTCGGGTAAGGGCTAGCCGGCTAAGATAACGATAAATCTGATGCTCTAAAAGTTTTTTCTTTAATCCCAATCCTAGCTGCTTAACCATCTTCCTCCTCCTTTACGGGCCGATTTATTCTAATGAAGTAGTTAGATAAGTCAAATCAAAATCCCTATCTTTCTACACCGTGCGAGAATACCTCCCGGATTAAAGAAGCATCCTGGAACAAGGAGCCTCTCTCTTTCTGGGAAATCCAATAGACAGTAAGACTATGGACAATCCCCATAATAATTACCGCCAGTTTTCTTGCGTCTAAAGGTTTAACTTCTCCCTCATTAATTGCTCTTTGAATTAAGCGGGTGAGAATCTTTATATAGCGTGACTGTTTCTCCATTACTCTTCCTTTTAGTTCCTTTTCTAGCTTTTCCCTTAACTGTTCAGAAAAACTTTGCATGATTTTAAAGAAGTCTTTATTCTCCTCCATGAACTTCAAATGAATACCGATGGTCGCATTAATCCTTTGCCAGGCTGAACCTGGCTCCTTCACTGCCTTTTCGATTTTACTCAAAAGGACATCCAATTTTCTTTCTATAGCAGAAAAGAAAAGGTCTTCTTTACTGTCAAAATAAAGATAAATTGTCCCCTTGGCTAATTTTGCCTCTTTAGCAATATCGTCTATAGTGGTAGGATAAAACCCTCTTTTGGCAAAAAGCTTCTCTGCTGCCTGCAAAACCTGGGTCAGATGATCTCTTTGCCCCATCTTTCTTTTGTTCATCTCTTTAACCTTGATTGATTGACTCAACTATGAACCATTCACCATAAATTGTCTGACTGTTCAGTCATTATTATAGCAAAAAATAGATTAAAGTCAACCTCTACGCCAAATTATGTC
>WJOQ01000362.1 GCA_009618505.1 Clostridia bacterium
GCGGTTAATAAGGTCGGTAGTGTGTCGGTATAGAGTCGGTAAAAAGGGTCTAAAATGCGTCTTTCTCTTTTTGGAGTACTCGGAGCGAAAATAAGGCTGTAAAACCGTTCAGTATTTAATCGTAGGGTTTGACTCGGGATAGGAGCACTCGGAGTAATGTTTGGAGTGAAGGGGGTAAATTATGAACAGGTCCTCCGATAAGTCCGGGGAGATAATCAAATTAAGGAAGCAAGGGTTAACTTATCAGGCTATCGGAGAGAAACTTAACCTCTCGAAAGTGGCTATCTATAAACGGTTGAAGAAAGAAGGTCTAGCTGGCAGGGGAAGCCTCGTTAACCAGGTGAGGGATCTCCAGGAGAGAGTCAACGAACTGGAGAAGGAAGTCGAGGAGATAAAGGCTATGGTGATCAGGCAGCTATGAGTGGATAAGTCTGTTAAGTAGGCAAGAACAGGGTTTTACCTCTCCTGGTGAGAAAAAAGACGCTCATACAGGCTCATACAGGCACTTTGACAGGATAAGGCAGCCTATAACACTAAGGCAAAATCAAAGCGGCTATATCAAAAGAATTTTATCAAGCCAGTTAAGGGATAGAGAGATTTGACTATCTCCTTGATAGATAAAATAAACTTGGTATGATTATCACGACTAACAAAACGACTAACATATAAAAGACTAACAACAAGACGAACATAGAGAAACCAACGTAAAAAGGGGTTTTCTTTGTTCGTCTTTTTTTATGAAATATTCAGGGAGGGTCACAAATTCCTTACACACCGAAAAAAGCATTTCTGAGCCGTGATCCTATAAGGCGTCAGAACCAGTTGGCTAACCTCAAACAGAATTGGGGTAAGAGCAGGTTGAGAAGGATGAAGGGGGATCTGCCGGAGTGGGATATCGAAGCCTATGCTGGAGATGTAGTCAAGTTCTCAGAGCAGTTCGTGATTCCTGAAACACGGGCTCCGATAGTCTTAGAGGATTGGCAGGTAGATAACTTTTTCAAGCCGGTATTCTATGAGCATGAAAAGTCTAGTTGATTGGACTAAAAATGGGCTTTTGCGAGAATAACGCCATATAAGGCCATTTTAGGGGCTTGGATTGTTTTTTGGTAAGTTCATACGTCCCTCGAGGGAATAACTAAAATTTGGCTAGACTTTTGGGGCCACGATAAGAAAAAGGGGGAAGTCTGGACGGCAAATACCTCTAAAAAGCATTTATCCTTCTTTTATAATTGGGGGGCTTGATAAATTCCTAAGATATATTATAATTAGACAGTAATGACCAAGAATATATCAAAGGAGATAGGAATATGCTAGAACTATTTACTATCAACGAAGTAGCGGATATCTTTAAGTGCCATCCCCAAACAGTGCGTAGCTATATAAAGGAAGGCTTATTGGGAGCATTAAAACTAAAAGGAGAGTATCGGATCACGCAGCAGGATATAGACGCTTTTCTCAAGAGAAATAAAACGGCAGGAAAAATATAAATGACAGAGCCAGACAAAAAAAGTGGCCCAGGCTTTAGCTGGGCCGAGGACGGCTGAGACCAGGCAAATCAGGATTTACTCCTGTTAATCACAGCAGCCTATTTTCATTATTAGCAGAGACGGAAGGAAAGTCAAGAGAGGTGAGAAAGATTGGAAGGAAGGATTAAGAAGATTATGTTAGGAAGAGGGTTCGGATTCATCGAGCTGGATAAGGAAAAGGATATTTTTTTCCACTGCTCGGACGTTGAGGGCGATTTCAAGGTCCTCGAGGAAGGGAACCTCGTGAGTTTTGAGATCACAGAAGGAAGAGACGGCAAAGACAAGGCAATCAAGGTCAAGAAGATAGAGGAATAAAGATACATAAAGCCAGGAGGCAGGAATCAGCCTGCCTCTCCTGGTAAGGCAATCTTAGTAAGGGTGGAAGTTATGAAATGGTTAGCGAGAGCAATCTGAAAATGATTATCATAGACTCTTTTATAGATAAGATAGACCTTGACGATATCGACCAGGTGGAATTTTTGGGCTGATCTGGAGTCTAGGGTTATGCAACAATTAAGAGCCTCTTCGGAGGCCACGGGGGGCAGTTTGGCTATTCCTTTGCTGTCCCCCGAAAGGAATAGATCATAAAATGAAAAATGCACCAGAGGAGAGAAAGAGGTTCTTCCAAACTCTCTTTGGAGGCACAGAGGGCTACATCGAGATAAGAACCATTGAGAAAGGCAGGGTTAAGCAATTCTGGTATGAGAAATCAGAGCTTAGTCGGCTGCTCTTCGAGCTAGAAAAACCCTACTTTCAAAGAGTAAACACATTCTTCGGGGTGTGCCCGAGAAGAACGGAAAAGGGAAAAGAGGAGAACGTCAAGCAGGTGAACTGCTTATGGGTGGATCTGGATTGTGCCTGGGAGCAAAAACCAAACGAGCCTACCCGGGAAGAAAGGATTAAAACTCTAGAGTCTTTTCAGCCAAAACCCTCTATCGTGATAGACAGCGGACACGGATATCAGGTTTATTGGCTCTTTGACAAGCCGGAAGACATAGACAGCCCGGAGGATATCCTGAGGCTGAAGGGCTACAACAGGGGTTTGGCTGAGGAACTAAAGGGGGATAAGGGGATTGACCTCTCCCGGATCCTGAGAGTCCCGGGAACCAAAAACCTCAAGGATCCCAAAAAAATCCTTACTGTCAAGATTGTCAAATTCGAGCCTCAAATAAGGTATAACCTGAAAGGGCAATTTCTAGCGAGGTTCAAACGAGCAACGAGCAACGAAATAGAGAGAGTAGAAATCGACCAGGATATTGCCGGTAACATTCCGGACAGGTTCTGGAAGATCCTGGATGAGAATACGAAAATCAAGGCTACCTGGAAAGGTAGGAGGAAGGACCTGAAGGATGAGACCAGGAGCGGTTACGATATGGCCTTGTCAAACCTTCTTATGCCCTTTGGATTCACCGATAGCGAGCTCGTGTCGATCCTTAGAGAGAATGAGTCGGGAAAGGGAAGGGAAGCCAAAGCGCAATACCTGGCTATGACCATAGGCAAGGCGAAGGCTGCCTGGGAAAGACAAAAGACAGAGACAGAAAAGAGATTGAAGGATGATAAGGAGAGGGTTCTGAGTTTGGGGGAGGGAAAGAAAAAAGCCCCCTCTAGCATTACAGCGAAGGAAGAACAGCCAAAATATGACCTTGCCAAAACTATCCTTCCTGCA
>WJOQ01000228.1 GCA_009618505.1 Clostridia bacterium
TATGTCCCCTCCTATGGCTGATCCTCCCAGGCCACAAACTACAATCTTGTCACTTTTCTGGAAAAGTTGTTCTGGTATGGTAAATTTTTCTGCTAATTGAACGGCTTTTTCACATTGAGAGGGGAACTGGAGCAGAAGTTTCCTCATATTACTCTGGTCTATCTTTTCTATTCTTTTTGGGTTATCGAGCAATTTCTGTCTCCTTTATTCTTCTTCCAGGATTGTTTCTATTTTCTTAGACAGCCTTCTTTGGGCAAAGCGTCTGGTTTGAGAAGATGTGCTTAACTTGAGGAGTCTTGAGACTAACTCCTCTGTTTCCTCCCATCTTATTCCTCTGATTATCTTTTTTATCTCCAAGAGAGAACTGGGAGATACACTGAACTCATCTACCCCTAATCCCAGCAGAATCAGGACAAAAAGAGGGTCGCTGGACATTTCTCCGCATGCCCCTACCCAGATATTTTGCCGATGGGCAAATCTTACGATATTGTCAATCAATCTAAGGATAGTAGGGTGGGTGGGTTGGTAGAGATAGGCTACCTTTTCATTGACTCGGTCTACGGCTAACGTGTATTGAATGAGGTCATTGGTTCCCAGACTGAAAAAATCTACCTCCTTAGCTATAAGGTCAGCCGTTATAGCCGCTGAGGGAATTTCTATCATAGCTCCTACGTCTATATCTTCAGCAAAGGGTATCTTCTTTTCTCTTAGTTCTTTTTTAACCTCAAGTAGGATTTTGTTAGCTTTCCGAACTTCCTCTACACCAGAGATCATAGGGTACATAACCTTTACTTTTCCAAAATGACTTGCTCTCAATATAGCTCTCAATTGGACTTTAAAAATGTCTACTTTTTCTAAACATAATCTTATTGCCCGCCAACCCATAAAAGGATTTATCTCCTGGGGCACGGGAAAATGAGAGATAAATTTATCTCCCCCCAGGTCCAGTGTGCGGATAATTACGGTGTAAGGATTTGCCTTTTGAGCGACTACTTTATAAGCTTTCAGTTGTTCTTCTTCAGTGGGCAGGGTCGTTCTGTTCATATAGAGATATTCGGTTCTGTACAGTCCTACTCCTTCTGCTCCGTTTTCAAGAGCCACATCTATCTCTTCTGGACCAGCGATATTAACGGCTAATTCAACTTCCCGGCCATCCATAGTTTGAGCTGGCAAATCTCTTGCAGTCTCCAATCTCTTTTTGTAAGAGAAAAACTTCTTCTGCTCTTTTTGATATCTTTCTATTTGTTTGGCAGTAGGATTAATCGTTACTCTGCCTGTATTTCCATCTAAAATTACGGTGGAGCCAGGTTTAGTTTTTTTAGTTATATCTCTTAGACCCACTACGGCAGGGATTTCCAGAGAACGGGCTATAATGGCAGTGTGAGATGTCCTTCCTCCTATATCTGTGGCGAAACCTAATATTTTCTCTTTTTGCATGGATATAGTATCAGAAGGAGCCAGGTCATGGGCTACTATTATTATATTCTCATCAAGATGAGAAAGGGTGAAGGTAGGTCTATTTACTAAATTGGCCAGGATGCGTCCTCCTATATCCTCAACATCTCGGAATCTTTCCTTAATAAGTCCTGTTTGTGCTGAGGCAAATCTTGTAGGAAAATCTCTGAGAGTATTCCTGAGAGAAGCTTCTGCATTTAACTTTTGTCTCTTTATCCTGTTCAAGGTGCCTTTTATAAGAAGAGGGTCTTCCAGGATAGAAAGATGAGCTCGGAAAATATAAGATTCCTTGATACCAATTTTTTCCCTTGCTTTTTTTTCAATTTCTTGTAGTTGTTCTTTTGCCTCTTTTACTGCCACTTTGAATCTTTCTATTTCTTTTTCAACTTCTTCTTTTTTAATCTTATATTCAAGAATACAGAAATTCTCCTTTTCCAGAATATACACTTTTCCTATGGTAATTCCTGGAGATGCAGCTATTCCCTTAGGCACAGACTTTCTCCTTTTTGCGATGATACTTTAGTATCTCTCCGGCTAAATAGACTGAGCCAGTCGTGCAGATTAAATCGTCGTAACAAGCCAAATCTTGAGCACAAAGAATGGCATTTCCAATTTTCTTTTCAATTAATATCTCTTTTTTTCCACAAAACTTTACTATTGCTTTCTCTATCTCCTCAGGTGGTAATGCTCTTGGATTGTCCGCTCGGGTAAGAATGATTTTATCTGCTAAAGGACAAAGAATCCTGGCTATACTCTCTACATCTTTATTTTTTAGAATACCCAGAATAAGAATAATTTTCTTTCTGGGGAATTTCTCTTTAAGATAATTTGCTAATGCCTGAGCTGAGGCTCCGTTATGAGCGCAATCAACGATAAAGAATGGTTCAGTAGAAAGGATCTCTATCCTGCCTGGCCATTTTACCTCTTTCAACCCTTTCCTGACAGCTTCTGAGGAAGTGAAAATCCCCCTATCTTCGATGAGGTCTATAGCTCCTACTGCAGTAGCTGCATTTATCAGTTGATGTGTGCCAGCCAGAGGAAGTACTAAATGTGGATATGTTCGTTTTGTAGTTTCTAGATAAAAAGTTTGGGTTTGAGAGGTGGAACCCCTTCTTCTAAATTGGATATCTTCACCCACTTTGTATAACTCTGTTTTTTTCTCTCTTGCTGCTTGTTCCAGCACTTTCATAGCAGCCCTATCTTGAGGAGAGGTGAGGACAGTCACCCCTTCTTTGATGATACCGCTTTTCTCTCTGGCTATAGAGGCCAAATCTTTTCCTAATTCTCTTGTATGGTCAAAGCTTATCTGGGTAATAACAGCGAGCAATGGATAAACCACATTTGTAGCATCCAGTCTTCCTCCCATCCCTGTCTCCAGGACAGCTATGTCTATTCTCTGGTGGGAGAAATAGAGGAAGGCCAGTGCTGTATAGATTTCAAAGAAAGTAAAGGATGTCTGCTCTGAAGAATGTTCTAATTGGAACCTCATCTGAGAGAGAAAATAGACGAACTCCTCTTGACTAACGAGCTTTCTCCCTATTCTTATTCTTTCCCGGGGGTCAATCAGATGAGGAGAAGTGTATAAGCCAACCTTCAACCCATTTGCCGTTAAAATAGAGGCTATTATGGCTGCTGTAGAGCCCTTACCCTTAGTCCCGGCGATATGGATAGCTTTTAATTGTTGATGAGGATTTC
>WJOQ01000352.1 GCA_009618505.1 Clostridia bacterium
AAGTTCTCGTCATTATAGTTCTCTAGATGTGCAAAGCGTGAACCTTTGATGGTGACATCAGGTTGCGCAGTATTCTCACAATGACTTTCCGGCCCTTTTTCTTGTCTGGGACTTGTTGATATCATTCCTTTTGGGCAAGATCCTGTCAGATAAGATTTTGCGTGCTGGAGAAGTGACCTTGACTTGTCTAACGATCCTATTAAAATACAATTATGTGGGTTAAAAAGAGAGGGTTATTCGGAACAGGAATTATCCTATTCTGGTTTAGCGGAGAGGCCGGCGGAGCAACGGTCGCATCAGTCAAGGGGAGCAATAATGAAGACGGTCCTGGTAGTTGAGGACGATAAGGACCTCAGGAGGCTGATGTACCGGGCTCTGAGAGGCTCCTACAGAATTCTTTCGGCTGAGAATAGGCTGGAAACGATTCAAATAATAGAGAAAAATCGGGTGGATCTGGTATTACTTGATTTACGCCTTCCTCCGGCAACAGGAACTCCTGAAGAAGGAATGAGAGCCCTGGAAGAGATAGGAAGAATTGACTCTGAGATTAAAGTAGTAGTAATGACCGGGGATAGAGGTAAAGAGACCTCCTTGAAAGCAATAGAGAAGGGTGCCCATGACTACTTCGCCAAACCGTTCGACCTTGAAGAAATGAAAATTGTCATCAAAAGAGCTCTTCACATTCAAACCTTGGAGAGAGAGAATCAGTGTCTACGCCAGAGACTGTCCCAGAAGGTTGGACTTCACAATATCATCAGTGGAAGTCATAAAATGAAATTGGTCTTAGACTTAGTTAGGACAGTTGCTCAGAGTGACTGTACTGTACTTATCCGTGGAGAAACCGGTACCGGGAAAGACATGGTGGCTGAGGCCATCCACTATAGCGGCCCCAGACGTAATCAGTCTTTTATACCCCTAAATTGTGCTGCAATACCGGAAACACTCTTGGAGAGTGAACTCTTCGGATATGAGAAAGGAGCCTTCACCGATGCAACTAGAGGTAAGCCAGGCAAGTTTGAACTAGCCTCTCTAGGAACTTTGTTCCTGGACGAAATTGGCGACATGAGTCTAACCATGCAAGCGAAAATATTGAGAGTTATTCAAGATCGTTCCTTCGAGAGATTGGGAGGTATCAAGCCAATAAGGGTCAGCACTCGTCTCATCGCTGCTACTAACAAGAACCTGGAAGAACTCACAGCCAAAGAAGCTTTCAGGGATGACCTATACTATCGCCTAAACGTGGTATCAATTCCTCTCCCTCCTCTGCGCGAGAGAAAGGAGGACATCCCTCTTTTAGTAGACCATTTCTTAAAAGAACACAATAAGGGGAGTGATAGAAAAGTAAAAGGAGTCTCTTCTAGAGCCCTGAAATTATTAATGGATCATGATTGGCCGGGTAATGTCAGGGAGCTAGAGAACGTCATCGAAAGGGCCGTAGTTCTAAGAAGGACAGGCATGGTTTCAGAAGAAAGTATCTCTTTGTTGCCAGCAGTGGGAAAATATTTGTCATTGGAAATACCTTTTAATTCTACACATACCTCACTGGCTGAGACAGAAAAGAGGCTAATTGAAAGAACTTTAGAAGCTACCCAGTGGAGTAAAAGTGAAGCAGCGAAGCTACTGGGGATACATAGAAATACTCTTAGGCGAAAAATAAAAGACTTCAATATTCATAGGGAATAGGCAAAAGGCTTTGCCTAAAATTGTATGCTTAGAAGCAAAAATCCCTGAACTCTAATACCAACCGGGAAATACCTAAGCCTCCAGGCATATCATACGGTGTTTATGTCTAGATAGAAACTCAGGCAAGAAGATAATAATAAATAATAATCTGGCACATCCGCATCATAGCATACATATCGCAGTAACACTATGGAATGCTTGGGTACATTCTCCCCTTAGCAAACACCTTGCACCATAATGGTACAACCGAACTAATTTGTGTCATTGCTCTCATGCCATTTCCGCCTTCCGAATACTCCTCATAAAATCGACAGATCAACTTAGGAACATCTTTGAATAGCCTTGCCTAACTTCTTTTTTCTCGTCCTGAAGAATTGGCACAATATTTGCCATATTGCCTCAAGAGAAAACAGGTAGAAAGTGAAAAAGGCCTAATAATGAATTTAACGACTATCCTCATTTATTCAGTGATGATATTGTTTGGAGTTGGGGTGGCAAGCCTATATCGGCATCTCATTGATATGTACCGGTTTGAAAAGACATATTTGAAGAAACCAGATATCGATGTGAGGAACGTGCTGGCAGAAGCATCTCGTAATGGGGGCCTACCCTATTTTGCCATCATGGTTCCGGCCAGAGAAGAAGTGAGAGTGATAGAGAATACTATCAGGAGACTAGAGCAATTCGACTATCCGAAATATAGCTATGAAATATTAATCATTACCGATGAAAGGGAGGTACTCAGTAATCCTGGCGAGAATACTGCCAATGTTGCGCGAATCGTAGCCCAAGAATTAAACGAAAAATACCACAGAGAATTTATTAAAGTCGGTATCGTGCCAGTGGCATTTGACGGTTATTACTCTGGTCAAATAGACGGAAAAAACAATCGGTCCACCAAGGGAAGGGCATTAAATTGGGGCTTAAGACAAATAGCAGATAATGTTGACATGATAGGTGTCTACGATGCCGACGCCAGGATACACCCCCATCTACTGAAGTTTGTAGCCTCCAGGAGGCTGAAACTAAATATTGATGTAATCCAGGGACCGGTTTATCCAGTCTCTAACTACGATAAAGTCACCACAATTCCAGACTTTGCCGGTTTACATCTTGCCTGGTGGCATAGAAGCTCCTATCCAAGGCTAGGAAAAGAAAAGGATAAGTTGCAGTTCCTGGCGGGCACTAATTACTTTATTGACAAAGACCTGATAAGACGAATCGGAGGCTGGGATTATGAAGCATTGACCGAGGATGCCGAACTTGGCTTAAGGCTCTATTCCCAAGAAAAAAGATTCGCCAAGTGGCATCCTTATGAGGAGATTGAACAAAGCCCCAAAAACTTCCGGGCATTCTTTCACCAGAGAAGAAGATGGGCCGAAGGCTTTCTACAATTGGTTCCCCAAATCAGGAAAACCAAGATGGCGAAATGGGATAGATTGAGTATTTTATCAAGGATTTACACCGCCCCGCTAATCTGGGCGTTTACGGAAATTGGTCCGCTTCTCGGTCCAATATTATATTTTACTCACATTTACAATAAAATTCCACCTTCACTACCCTTAATGATATACTCTTATGCTCTGCTGGTCGGGTCAATTTCTTATCTGGCCTTATACCCCCTAATGTACCACAAATTATACCAATACATTGAACCGAAGCCGGGTAGATCTAAACGGCTTCTGCAATATGCAAAATTAGGCGTGCTGACCATTCCTTACTGGTTGCTACAAGCTCTACCCGAAATGAGTGCTATGAAAAGGTATTTATTGAGTCAGAAAACCATGGTATGGGAAAAAACTGAAAGAACTGATGAAAGGGTCCCTGGCTCTAAATTACCAGATGAATTAGCAAAGAAGGTATCTAAGGACACCGATTCAAGAGACAACTGGACAAGAATATGGCGGCAAAATCAGCAGTTTCACATAAAGAGGGCATCAAAATGAAATCTTGGGAAGATTCTGCCAAAGAACTACCAGATATCAGGCCAGGAAGAATAAGTTTAAATGGAGCAAAATATGCAATAGTTCTGGGTACACGACCAGAAATAATAAAAATGGCTCCAATCATCAAGGAACTCAAACAGCGAGGCATTCAGCACATAGTCATTCACTCTGGCCAGCACTATTCACCAATTATGGATTCAGATATCTTTAAAGATTTAAATCTTCCACAGCCTGATTACAATCTTAAAATTGGTTCAGGTTCTCGAGAGAAGCAGATAGAAAAAATTAGGAAAAGCCTTATAAGAGTACTCAGACATGAAGAACCAGATATTGTTCTGGTGCAGGGAGACACAAACACTGTGCTGGCAGGTGCTTACGCTGCACTCGACCTGGGTATAGAAGTAGGGCATGTAGAGGCCGGTCTGCGCTCTTATGATAGGAGAATGCCCGAAGAAATAAACAGGATACTCACAGACTCTATTTCGAATTATTTATTTACGCCAACCTGTCAATCAAAAGAGAATCTGCTAAGAGAAGGATTTAAAGAAGAAAATATATATGTTACGGGTAACACTATCGTGGATGCAATCTTTCAGAACCTAAGTACGGTCAGTCGTAATTCTCATATTGCAGGCAAATTGAGGCGAAGATTAAATACTCCAGAATATGTTCTTCTAACCTTGCATAGACCAAGTAATGTTGATTCCGGAGCGCAACTAAGTAGAATCCTAAGAGAAATAGCGAAAATACCTGTAAAATACGATTTAGAGATAATATTTCCCATGCACCCCAGAACAAGAAAGATGATTTCTAAATATCAGCTCTGGAAAATGATTGCAAGAACTCAGGGGATACTTGCCACCAAAGCGATAGATTTTCTTGATTGCTTGGAGCTCGAATCCAAGGCAAGACTTGTCATGACTGATTCCGGTGGTCTGCAGGAAGAATCTTGTATCCTGGGGGTTCCCTGCATAACTCTAAGGGAGAACACGGAAAGGCCAGAAACCCTTGAAATTGGAAGTAATATTCTAATAGGCAAAGAATATGACAGACTACTGGATTATGTTGGTGAATCACTGAAAAAAGGAAACGGCTGGAAGAATCCTTACGGGGACGGCAAAGCTGCCCAGAGAATCGTCAGGATAGTTCAGAATAGCTGGCGCCGACGAGGACATCAAAAAGAGAATTCTGAACTAGTCGGCAAAGCCCTTTCTGCTCTTCCAATGTCTGGAGAGAAGAGCCTGTTGTTGGCCGAGCCACGAAGAATCAGTAGTTTTTTCAAAACTGGCACTTGAAAGAACGCCCACTTTTGGACCTGCCACCTCTAATAAGAGCAGGATCTTTAACTAGTAGATTATCGGAAAATAAAGGAGAAAATAAGATGATTGAAAACGATATAGCCGGCACGGTCAATAACAACTGGAAAATCAGAAGGAAGTATCTTTTAATTCTCAGTATTATTGCCTCGTACATTCTACTTCTAGCAGCTAGCTTAGTCTTATTTTCGAACACCGCATTGGCAGCTTGGATAAGCGAGGCAGGCTCTTGCCATAACCAGGAATATGCACCGGAAATGCAAATGGAATTGGAGGAAGCTGGCTACTCCACTCACATGGCAAAAGTAGAAAGCGAGGGCAAGGAATTTACAGGAGTAATTGTGGATGTGAATGGCAGTCTGAGAGAAGTGCAGAATGTCGGGACGGCACTTGTGCAAAAAGGATTAACAGAAGAACCCAGCCCTATTGCAGATGAAAAAGATACCGATTTACTAGAGATTCTAGGTAAAAAACGTTATCTTCCCCGAAAGCCTACTGAGACCAATCCCAAAATAGAAAATGTTCTCTTATTGTACACCGAGCCTCTGGAGAATCAAATAAATCCCCTTACTACTCGGGAAAGGGCTGAAATGTTTAAAGATTTGGTGGCTTCTCACTGGAGTCTTAATATCTATATGAAATTGGCTTCAGAGTATGAGCAGGGAGATATTGATGATTTTGACGTTTTAATGTACATCGGTGAGAATTATCTTAGCAAGATTCCGAAATCGCTGATAAATGATGTTAATAACACAGACAGAGAAGTCCTCTGGATTAACTACTATCCCTGGGAACTGGATAGTCGAAAACTTGGTTTTGAGGTTTCTGGTACCCATTCTTTTGATTTTGATAGAATCAGCTACCGAGGCTATGATTTCAAGCTAAATCCTACGGATACTTCACTCATCGAGGTCATAGACCCAAAGAAGGCCAAAGTACTAGCATGGTTAGTTGATAATGAAAGTGGAAAGAGTATTCCGGCAATCGTAAATGCGAATGATAATTTCCTGTATGTTTCCTACCTACCACTTGCTGTCCCCTATCTGGATGAACCAATTCCCTTCTTCAATGCCTTGCATGAAACTTTTGGTCACCATGAAAAAGACTCAGAAGCACTTCTCAGGCTGGAGGACATACATCCCGAATCAGATTTTGACGACCTGGCAATGATTAATGAACTTTTGAAAGAAAAGAAGGTCTTAGCTCATCTTGCAGTAATTCCTGTTTATGTTAACCCAGAAAAAAATATAAATACAAGTATTCTAGATAGACCTCAATTAATAAATGTTCTCAAAGATATTCTATCAGATAACGGCACATTGATCTTGCACGGATATACTCATCAGTATGATGGGGTGACTGGGATTGATTATGAATTCTGGGATGAATCCAATAATAAGCCTGTGAAAGAAGATAGCGAAGAATTTGTTCAAGAGAGAGTAATAAGTGCTTTGAATATTTTGAGAAATGCAGGACTTAGCACAGACATATGGGAAACGCCGCATTATACAGCAAGTGACCTGGATTATAAAGTTTTTGAAAGAATCTTCCCAATCATATACGATTCGAGAAACGGTATCAATGTGCCCTTCGTCTTCCGGAGGGGGAATACTACTTTCAGTCCCATTGATCTCGGTTACCTGTTTTCCACCCCATCTATGGACAAAATAATAGCTGACGCTAGAAAGATTCATGATTGCTTCGAAGACCCGTCAATATCTTTTTTTTGGCATCCTTATCTAACCGGAAATGAGGAACTGGGAATAGCAGCCCTGGAGAAAATCATTGATTCTTTAACAGAAATTGGGTATCAATTTCATTCTATTTATGATTTGCTTCAGAAAGAAAGGTCATTCGAGGAAAAAATAATCTCGGCCAAAAGGAGTTTCCAAAAGGGAGTAACCTTGCCTGCATATTCAAAAGATAAGTATTTCTCCTCCCAGATAAACGAGGAGCTTGATCATTTGGCAGATATCGGGGCAGAATGGGTGAGAATCCAGACTTTTCTTTACCAGAACAACATTCACTCTTCCTCAATATATGTGGATAGGGATAAAACCGCTTCTGACGAATCTTTAGAATATATTGTCAATAAATTACACCAAAAGGGATTTAAGGTTCTTCTTGAACCAGTAGTAAACCTTAAGTACACGGAAAGCGGTGAGTGGATGGGGACAATCGCACCGGATAATTGGGATAGTTGGTTTGAGAGCTATAATGCTCTTATCGAGCATTACGCAAAACTAGCTCAAAAGAATGAAATCGAAGAATTTGTAGTTGGTGTGGAACTAAATTCGACTCATCGATTCAAGGAGAAATGGGAACAAATCATCAGTAATGTTAGAAAACATTACCAGGGGTTGACTATTTTTGCTGCTAATTTTGATGCTTATGAAACGATCTCTTTCTGGGATAAATTGGATGCCATCGGCATGAATTTCTACTTTCCCGTAAATCGGAGAGATGATTTGTATCTGCCGTGGTCTGAAGTCAAAGATGATTATGATGACCCTTCCTATGAAGACCTGCTGGAAGGATGGCAACTGTGGGTTAATGCCCTGGATATATGGCAAGAAAAGATAAATAAACCCATCGTGGTAACCGAAATTGGCTACGTCAGTCAGAAGGGTTGTACGTATCAGCCCTGGTCCTGGTACCTGGGAGAGGCCAATTATGAGGAGCAATACCTTGCTTACAAAGCGTTATTTGAGGTTTGGGGTAAGAAGCAGGTCATAGATGGTAACTTTGATGACGGAAACTACATCCAGGGTGTCTATTTCTTCGGTTGGGATAGTGAAAAGCCGGAGAACGATAGGAGCTACATACCTTCTGAAGCAGCAAAATCAATCATCAGAGAATGGTTTAAAGCAAGCGATACTAATTGAGAAGTATTAGCGGTAAATTAGCTGTTAGTGCACACAATCATACAACCAATATGGAGAGTTCCGTCAACCGTTACTAAGATGCCGACGAAAAAGGAGAAGGATAGATGAAGAATGTTAGGGCAGTGGTTTTAGCAGCAGGCGAAGGAACACGGATGAGGACAACTTTGAGTAAGTTACTTCATCTTCACCCGATAAGTTCTCAGGCTTTGGTAAGGTTTACGGTGAATGCTTGCCTTGAGAGTGGGATAAAAAAAACTATTGTTGTAGTAGGATATCAGGCAGAAGAAATAAAGTCTACTCTAGGGGAAGGATTTGAGTATGTCTATCAAGAGAAAAGACTGGGCACAGGAGATGCTCTTAAACAAGCTGTTTCTTTTCTTAGGGGTTTTAAGGGTGAGTTGGTGGTAGTGCCGGGGGATGCCCCCTTTATCACCTCCTCTATGCTGATTGAGTTAATCGAGCATCATCGACAGACAAAACCTGCAGCAACAGTATTGACCGCTCTTCTACCCGATCCGAGCTACTACGGGAGAATTGTCATGAATGGTTATATAGATGGCTATAGACAGATAGAAAGAATTGTGGAAAGTAAAGATGCCAGTTCTGAAGAACTAGAGATCAAAGAGATAAACAGTGGAATCTATTGCTTTGATAATCAGAGACTACTTCCTCTCCTTCCTCATTTAAGTCGTAGCAACAAGGGAGGAGAATATTATTTAACAGATGTAGTTGAGCTTCTCAATAAACAGAAGCTGAGAGTAGAGGCGATGAAAGTCGAGGATCCACAGATAGTTTTGGGAGTCAATACCCCAGAAGAACTAAAAAGAGCCTGGAAGATTTTAGGGAAGAGAAGGGAACACAGTGAAAACAAGTAACGGGGAACTAATCAGGAGATTAACATGAATATGTATTTCGTTAGAATTAAGAGAATAATTAGTCTATATCCATATCTTTTATTTACCACTCTTTTTCTAGGCATATTTTTATTGGTGAGTTTGCCCAGTGCTGCTCAGTCAGATGAGAAGGATAGCCGAGACAGTTTTATTCCTGCTTTGATAATAATCGAAGGAGGGACAGGTGCGGGAGAAGAAATAGGCTTATATATTTCTCAAAAACTGGTTGTAGATGATTTTGCAGTTACAATAGGCATCATCCCTTACCTTAACCAAAAAGGACTAATCTCATCCGATTCTCAGGTCAAGGAGCTAAGGAATCTCTATAATCTCTATCCACAGAAAATTAGTTTCGCTCTGCAAGGATTGGAACATATAGAGAATGAACTTGAAGGGCCTTTGTCCGAGCAGATTGATACTCTTTCCAGGGCTCAGAGCATTTTCACCCAGGCATTTAACCAGGACCAATACGGGTACCTTCTCCTGGCCACCACCCTGCTTCCTTATGGACAATATAATTCAGACATAGGTGCTGCTGCCAGGCAAGCCGGAATAAAAATGATAATTGGCAACAACGCTAACGACTCTAATAGTTACTCCTTACTAGAGTGTGATGTAGCAGAAATTCATGCCGATAATGAAGCGAGTATGATTGCTGACTGGCAATCTCTAGAAATAAAATCGCCGGAGGAACTCATTGAATCAATGACTGGTGCACTCAAAGAATCCTCTACAGAAAATCCTCTGGTAATAATTATTAATGCCGCTATTTTACATAATCAACTGGGCACGGAAAATGCAAGGAGATATGTTGATACCCTAATTCCATTGTTAGATGAAGTAAGGCAAAGAGAAAAGGTGGAGTTTATAACCTCGGCAGAGTATTATGGTTGGTTTATTGGAGGCAAGCAATATATAATATTGAGATTGGATAATTACCAAACGTCTCAGGGAAAATGGTTATTCGAAAAGGTGGCAAATCGTATTGCAGGATTGGATGTTCCCTTAACAATAGGCATTATTCCCAACGCAGCAGATAGATTAAGCAAAGACTATGAAGCCATAGAATATCTCAATTCTATGCTGGAGAAAGGATTAATCGAAGTAACTCTAAATATTTATAGCAATAGGGAAGATGGGGA
>WJOQ01000158.1 GCA_009618505.1 Clostridia bacterium
CAATGAGAGTACCTTATGCGGATGGTGTTATTATAAAGATATCTGTCCTTTGCATAAACATGAATATATGGTTGGGAATCTGCCGGTAAATAAATATCTAAAAGATAGTGGGGTTAAATTGGGGGATTAAATAGGGACAGACACCTATTTCTTTGTTATCGCCTATGCAAAGACGTAAAGGGAGACAAAGGGACAGGTTATTTGTTCCTCCCAGTTTGGCCATGTTAAAATATGGGGACAGTAAAGGCCTAAGAGGGAAGTTGGTAAATTGGTAAATAGGTGTCTGTCCATTTATCCTCTGAAATTCGCCCGCTCCTCCTAGAAGGGGGACTTTGTCGTTTCTAAATTAAATAAGAAAGGAGTGAGACAAATGGCTAAACCAAATTATCAGGATGCCACCCTAATGCTTCAAATTGCTCAGTGGTGGGCTGCATTGGGACAAAACGAAGCGATGAACTGGATGTGGAGCGACCAGTTCATCGCTGACTATGCTGAGTTCGTGAAAAAGTACCCTCCGGGAAGTGAGGGGTTTGCCAACGCCTCTAAAATCTGTGGCGTGTTCGAAACTATTGGCACCCTTTACAAGCA
This sequence comes from Clostridia bacterium, assembly GCA_009618505.1. The sequence goes on from WJOQ01000158.1 coordinate 589, forward strand.
CGAATTATTCAATGAAGAACTATTGTTCGACTGGCTGGCGATAGGCCTCGTGTGGGATAGGATCAAGGGCTTTGCCCTTGGGTGTAGGGAACAGACTGGAGAACCCAGAATATATGAGAACTTTGAAGCCATGGCGAAAGCCCAAAAGTGATGATAAGTTACCGCCTCACGCTCTTTTGAGAGCTGGTGAGACACTGATGTAAACGGCAAGTAGAAATGCACCTTGCACGGAAAACAATTTTGCACCTTACAAAGATAAAAAAATGGCTTAATCCTCCTCTTCTTTTTGAATTCTAAATGATTCCCCACTTAAATTAAATACTTTGGAATGATGAAGTAACCGGTCTAGCATGGCTACAGTCATCACTTCATCTCCCATCATTTCAGCCCACTCATCAAATTTTTTATTAGATGTGATGATTACAGATGCCTTTTCATAAAGCTCACTTATCAGATTAAAAAATAGATTAGCCTCCTTCCTTTCTATGGGCGTATAGCCTATCTCATCGATGATCATCAGATCTGCTTTTAAGATACGATTCAGTCTAAAGCCGGCCTTGCGCTGAATATCGGCCATCTTTAACCACTTGACAAGGGTGGTCATCCGTTCAAAACATACCGTATAACCTGCTCGTATAGCCTTTAGTCCAAGGGCTATGGATAGATGAGTTTTACCAATCCCGGGTGGTCCAAAAAATAATAGATTGTTGTGATTATCCAGCCACAGGAAATCCAGAAGGCTGGATAGATCTGACTTAGTTATGCCTTTTACTCTGGCAAATTGGAAATTATCCAGATCTTTTTCTACCAGGAAATGAGCCCCTGCCAGATTCCGCTTAAGCCTTCTTTCTGTCCGGTAGTCTATCTCTGCCTTTAAAAGAAGGTCCAAAAAACTCAAATAGGATATTTTCTTTTCTTCTGCCTCGGTTATCTCATTATCCAGATTAGGGATCATTCCTTTAAGCTTTAAGTTTTCCAGTAAGTTGACTATCTGCTGATATTTCCTCATGGCCCTACCTCCGAAGAGGCATTTACCAGGGTATGATAAACCTCGATATCTCTCTTTTCTACTTGAAATGCTTTCTTCTCCCGGGGGATACCCCTTAATTTAGAAACAATTTTTACCTTCGGTAGGGCTAATTCTGCTTCCTGTCGGTAATACTGATAAGTATCGTATAAATTTGCCATGGTGTAAGTCTGATTTTCCAGGCAGAGGTCTAGAGCCTGCCTTAGATGCTCATTTTCTATTTCCTGGGAGAATTTCTTCAGGGCATCATGATACTGATCCCGGAAATAGCGGGTATACATCCGAAAGTTTTTATCTACAAATTCACTCCAGCTATCTAGGGCAAAAAGCCTTTTTAGCTTCTCTTTTAATTGCCTCTGACTGTACTCTTTGTGCTGATACCTGGCCCGGTTTGCTATTCGGCTTCCCGGAATGGGAGATATGGCATATTCTGCTATCTTTTCTCCGGTACGGATGTCGTAGATGAAAAGCTTTTCTGCGGTTTTATAGATATCTACCTCCCGCTCCCGGTATTCCAAAGGGACCGGATACTTACCAGAATTCACCGATATCTGACCCATAATATCTGCTTTCCGTCTCTCTCTGGCATTTGAGCTATCCTTCTGGTAGATGGAATTTGAGAGGGCCCTCAAATGGACCTTCTCTTCGGTAAACATTTCCTGGGGGATACGCCGGGTGGCCAGCGAAATCTTGCCATTGGCCCGGCGGTTTAACCACCTGGACAGCCTTTCCTGGGCCTCTTTGATGTTCTCAAAATCTCTTATGCTTAAAAAGTTCCTCTTTATGAACTTAATCACATTTTCTATCTTCCCCTTGCTCTCCGGGTCACTCTTCCGGCAGACGTACATCTTTAAATCCATCTCTTCTATAAACTGCTTAAAATCCCTGGTGTAGATGATATCTCCTCTGTTTTCACTTGCTACCATCACCTTATCCTGGTCTATTACCAGCTCTTCAGGCATTCCCCCCAGGTAGCAGAAGCAATCCAGAAGATGGTTGATCAAATCCAGAGTAGTAAAGGGCTTATCCTGCAGGGCACAGTATTTGTAGCGGCTGGCGGATAAAACCGCTGCAAATATATACAGTTTTAAGCCTCTCCTGGTACAGTACTCTCCGAAATCGATCTGCAGCTGCCTCCCGTAGGGAAGCTCTGCCACCGGAGAATATATCCGTTTATTGCCATTGAATTTCAACTGTTCTGTCTCTACCAGGTAACTGATGTAGTTGCGGAAACTCCTCTCCGTACCCGGCAAAGACCCTAATTTCTCTTCAAGATAATCATATACCGCCGATTTTTCCAGTCTTTGAAAGTCATTTACTTTATATAGATTAAGAATAGGGGGCTGGTAAGGTTCAAATACCTTGGTGCGATACCTCACTTTTTCTATATACCGAGAGTATTTTTTCTCTGACATGGAGTAATATTTTAATACGGTCCGCTTGTTTAATCCGGTTTCTCTTATGATATCTGCTTTGCTAAATCCTTTTCTCTTAAAATGCTGAATCTTCTGATACATAATCTTGTATGGC
>WJOQ01000044.1 GCA_009618505.1 Clostridia bacterium
GGTCTAACGCTCCTCAACAGCAGGGATTGTTCTATAAGGGCTGGTAGGATACTTCAAATTATCAATCGAAGCCCCTAAAAACAGCCTCTAGGGGAATGAAGAAGAAGGAGAGGTAGAGGAGAGCAAGGTCAAGGCACTGTGACCTTGAAAACTTCTTAAGAAAGAAAGCCATAGTTAAGGAAAACCAAAAAGATGAGCAAGGAAAGACTGAGCAAACTACAAAAGTGGATCCTGGTTAAATGCTATGAACAGGGGAAGAAGCGATATTATGGTATGCTACGACGGCGATTGGTAAGAAAGTATTATCGGGAAATCAAGGATAGATGGTATTCGATTAGCAGTGATCAAGTTACTCTTACCAGGAGCATAAGGAATCTTGCTTAAAAAAGCTATATGGATATTTCAGGGGGAAAACAAGGTCCGATAGACTTTACCGGTGTTTTAAGTGAGGAGCAAAAGACGGGCCTTATGATAGCGAAGAATGTTAAAATGTTTTGGCTTACAGATGAAGGTAAAGCAGAAGCAGAAAAGCTCCTTAATGTTAAGAAATAGAAACTTAACAATAAGAGGTATTTACCTTTGAGAGTTGATGAGAGGAAGAAAGAAGATTGAACGAAGTAGATGGTTTTTTTGAAAAGCCCGGCGAGAAGCCCAGGGGAACGACTTTAATTGTGTCTAAAATGTTTCAATTGCTGCCAGAGAGCGATCTCAAAAGATATGCAGATAAATTGGGTATTAATATTGGCAAGCTAAAGGAGCTTCTGGCAAGAGCGCACCATATATTTCCTGTGACCAGAGAGAGCCAGGCTTTATGTGATGAGTTGAGAAAAAAAGCTTTTGAAATATATAAGAAGAAACATCCAGAAGAATTTAGAAGGAGCAACTCATAATGGCAAAATCTAAGTTCCGTGGTAAGACCTCCGAATCCGAGGCCAGGCAATCAGCAAATCTTCGACAAGGCGGTGGGTTCAAACCCGGCAAGGCTAAGACTCCTTTCCTCAAAGATCCTCGTAATTTGGATATAAGGTATTTCCTGGAACACCATTACATTCTGGAAAACAGGAAGCCCCTCAAGTTAGAGCAATATGAGAAGGAGATCCTTGACTCCTTATATCCTCTGAATGATAAGAGACGCTTTGACCTAGCCTGTATCGGCCTATGCAAGAAGCAAGGGAAGACAACTTTTCTGGGAGGGATCTGCCTTTGGGAATTACTGTTCAGTCCTTCCTTGGCCCCGGAAATCTATAATTGCTCAGGAGACAAGGACCAGGCCAGGCTCCTGTTCAAGAAAAGCTCAAAGGCAGTTAAGCGAAGCAAGGAAATGAGCAAAGTCTGCAAGGTCCTTTCAGATGTTATCACCTGCCCGGCCAGAGACGCAACCTATGAGTGTATCTCGGCAGACATTGACTCGGCAGAGGGTAAGGACCCCTCCCTGGTGATAATGGACGAATTTGGAACGTCTAGCTTTGAGCTTTTTACCGCCCTTCAGACCGGGAGGGCAGCCCGGGAAGGCCGGGGCGAGTCCACTCTGGCAATCCTCATCGGTACCGCTGGTTGGGATTTGACCTCCGAATTTTATAAACTCTATCAAAAAGGACTCAGAAAAGAAGATCCCTTTATGTTTTTTTTCTGGAGCCACGAGCAACTGGCCTCTTTCTCTTCCCCTGGCTTCCTGGCCAAGATGAGAAAAAGACTCCAACCGCAGGTCTATCAACGATATTATGAGAATAAATGGTCCCAGCAATCGGGCAGCTTTGTGACCCGGGAGGACGTAAAGCGTTGCCTGGACTCCTCCCTTTCACCCCAGGGCAAGGGCAAGCCCGGCTTTCGCTATATCCTGGCTTGCGATCTGGGATTGACTAAGGATCGTTCAGTGACGAGCATCGTTCATTCAGAGGAGGATCACATTATCCTAGATTCTATGAAAGTTTGGCAGGGATCATCTAGTAATCCGGTTTTAATCTCCGATATTGAGGATGATTTCCAGCAATCTTATGATAATTTTAATATAAGGAAAATGGTTTGCGATCCTTGGCAAATGAAAGGAACGATCCAGAAATTCAAGGAAAAAGGCTATCCTTTAGAGGAGTTTATCTTCAGCAGCGGAAATCTGGCAAAGTTATCAAGCAATTTATATTATCTTCTGCATAATGGATTGCTTAGATTCTGGGATGATCCAGACCTGGTAGGAGAGCTTTTGTCCATTCAGGCTATCCAGAAATCCTACGGTATGAGGATAGATCACAGAGCCGGCCAGTTTTCAGATAGAGCTATTAGTTTAGGCATGGCCTGTCTTTCGTGTTCTTTGAAGCCTGTACGAAAGGGAAGAGTATATGTCGGGACTGGCGAGCCTATGCTTGAGGTTGATCAGGACTATTATAACGCTAGGCGCGAACCCGGGAAGGGTCACGTTTATATTGGCTAATGATTAGGAGGTGAAAGTATAAAATGAATCTTAATTTTTGGAAAAAAGAGCCCGAGAGGGCAATCAAAGAGGAAAAAGAGCCGATTGAAAAAAAAGTCGGCAAGGTTTTTATTGCCACTTCAACCGGAGAGATATTTCCCTTTGCTCCCTGGAAGAAGAAAAAGTTTGAGAAATCCAGTAAGCAATTGGCTGAGGAGAGGAAATGGCAGGATGTCGAGGGTCTCGTTTCAAGGCCCTACGAACCGAGCTCACTGGCAAGGTTGGTATCAAGGCAGCCTACTTTAGCTTCTTGCATATCTGTCATTGCCCAGGACGTTTCCTCTACCGGCTATAATCTCATAGCCAAAAGCGAGGCTGAGGTTGAGACCAAGGAGGGGAAGAAGGCCCTGGAGGATGAGCGTAGGCTTCTAAATGGATTTCTGCAACAGCCAAGTTCCGATGATTCCCTGAAGGAAGTAATCTCTAATTTTATCGAAGATTACAACACATACGGTTATGCAGCCTGGGAGTGTAGCAGAAACGGCAAGGGAGACTTGGACGGAATCTATGGAGTGAGAGCCTCTACCCTTTGGGTCCACAGGTCAGGAGAGAAGTATTGCCAGAGGGTCGAGTGGGACAAAAAAGTTTGGTTCAAAAAATTTGATCTTGAGGAGAACTTCCACCTAAAGACTGGTGAGGAAGGGGACTACGAGGAGGAGAAAAGGGCTAAT
>WJOQ01000112.1 GCA_009618505.1 Clostridia bacterium
AGGAGAATAAAACCCTGGAGACTCTCTTGACCCTGCCCGTAAAAAGAAGATCCATTGTAGCGGGAAAAATGGTAGGAGCAGCCATAGTCGCCCTGATTATGGCCGGAGTCTATATGGTAGGTTTCAGCTATTATATGTCCTCATTCACTTCTGAAGTAAGCGGAGCGGCGATGACTGCCATAAAAGAACTGGGTCTGGTAATGACTCCTGCGAGCTATTTACTCTTAGGAGCTTCCCTCTTCTTAGCCATTCTTACCGCTCTTTCCTTAGCTATGATTCTGGGGTTATTTGCTCAGGATGCAAGAAGTGCTCAAACCATGAACATGCCCATAGTATTACTGGTAATGTTTCCCTTCTTCGTCTTGATGTTCAAAGATTTAGAAAACCTTCCACTTGTGCTCAAGGTCATTCTCTATCTGATTCCCTTTTCCCATCCTACCATCGCCGCCAAGGGCCTCATTTTTCATGACTATCTTCCCGTAATTGGAGGGATGGCTTATATGGCTCTATTCGCTGCGGTAGCAATGTATATCTGCGTTCGTATATTTAACACTGACAAGATACTAACAGCGCGTTTTTCCTTCCGCAAAGTAAGAAAGAGAGTATAGACAACCCAAATAGTTCATAGTTTATCGATAGAAAGAACGATAAGATGGTAAGTGGTAAGTGGTTAATTGGTGAGTAGTACTCTCTCTCCTCTGGAGTGAGGGGAAAATTAGCCAATTAACTAACGGGCTAACAGGTCAATTAACATAAAAAGGAGAGAGAAAACGAGTATCGAGCAACGAGCGACTAGCAGCGAGCAACGAATTTGCTCCAAATTTGCTCCACCTGCCTTTTGCTCTCCTCAATACCTTTCTCGTTTTCGATAAAGAAATCAGCCCTCTGAATTTTCTCATCCTGAGAAAACTGAGCCTTTATTATTCCCTCAACTTCCTTTGAACTGAGCAGGCTACTTTCTTTTATCCTCTTTCTTCGAGATTCATAGGATGCGTTAACTACAATAACTTTATCCACCAAACTATCCCAACCTGTCTCCAAAAGTATAGCGGCGTCTATTATGATTATGCGGGCCTCACTAAAGGTAATTTTTCTCTTTATTTCACTGGATATCAAAGGATGGATAATAGAGTTGAGCTCCTCTAATCTTTTCCTATCCTGAAAGACTATACTCCCCAGTTTTCTTCTTTCGATTTTTCCCTCTTTGTCTAATACGGAGCTGCCAAAATTCTTGACAATACTCTCCCTCACTTCTTTTTTTTCAAGAAGACTATGTCCCACTTTGTCTGCATCAATAATCTCTGCTCCCAACTCCTGAAACATTCTGGCTACGGTACTCTTACCAGAACCAATGCTTCCGGTAAGACCAAGAACCAGACGGCTTTCCCAATCTTTCAAAATTTCCTTGGCTTTTCTTAAAGCCCTGCCTCGATGACTGATTTTCCCTTTCTCTTTTAAGCTCATCTGAGCAGAGCTCCTGCCAGAGCCTTCAGGTTCAAATAATGGGTCATAACCAAAACCATTGCTACCTATCATCTCAGGAAGGATTGTCCCTTTACAAGCTCCCTCCACTACCCTTTCCTTATTGCCCTCACTGATAGCTATGGCACATCTGATAGTTGCCTTGCGTTTGTCAAGAGAAACTCCTTCCAGAAGTGAAAGAAGCTTTAGATTATTATCCTCATAAGAGGCTTCTTGGCCAGCAAAACGAGCAGAGAGAACTCCTGGTGCTCCTCCTAAGGCTTCCACCTCCAACCCAGAATCATCAGCTAAAGATAGTTTCCCGCTAAACTTAGCTATGGTTCTGGCTTTTTTGAGAGCATTGTCATAAAAACTGTCTTCATCTTCTTCAACATCAGGGAAACTAGGGAAATCCTTCAAAGTGAGTATTCGCAATTTCAGTTCTCTTAAGGCATCCTTAATTTCTTTAATCTTGTCCAAATTCCTTGTAGCCAAAACCAGGTCCACTCTTAAATCTCCAACACTTCCTTTTGAAGTTTTATAAGCTTTTCTATTCCCTTACCAGCCAAATCAAGTAGTTCATTGAAATCATCCCGGGAAAAGGAAGTACCCTCTCCACTAGCTTGAATTTCTGTCAAATCCCCCCTTTCTGTCATCACCACATTCATATCCAGGCTAGCTTTAGAGTCTTCCTGAAAGGAGAGGTCTAGTAACTTTTCTCCCCCACTGATTCCCACGCTAACAGCTGCCTGAAAGTCCCCAATTATCGATCCTTCTATTATTCCCTTCCTTCTGAGCCATCTGTCTACACCCATTAAAGCAACAAAGGCTCCGGTAACGGAGGCACATCTTGTCCCTCCGTCTGCCTGGATAACATCGCAATCGACCCAAATAGTACGTTCTCCCAATTCAGTCAAATCTACTACTGCTCGTAAAGATCTGCCAATCAGCCTCTGAATCTCATAGGATCTACCCCTCTTCTGTTCCCTTTCCCGAAGAATCCGATTAGGACTGGAATAAGGAAGAAGGCTATACTCTGCGGTGAGCCACCCCTGCCCTACTCCTCGCAGAAAAGGAGGAACCCTCTCCTCCACCATAGCCGCACAAATCACCTTTGTATTGCCTAGACTTATCAGAGCAGAACCCTGGGCGTACTTAACGTACTCCTTTTGAATGACTACTTTCCGTAGTTCATCAGCTAATCGTCCATTTTTTCTCATAATTATCCTTTCAACAAATATAGCGCATAGCGTTTAGCGGATAGCGTATAGTAAAAAACAAAAAAATCAAAAATTATAAGGAATAAAGAAACAACGAACAATGAACCAGTTACCCCCCTCTCCCTTCCCTCTCCCCCGTGGGGAGAGGATTGAGGTGAGGGGAAAAAGGAAATTCCTATATTATCAAGTCAATCATCTTTGGGAGGTTTTTTATAAGAAAAAAGACGATCTAGAAAAACCCCCACTTTTCTTGCTGCATCAAAAATACCTCCTAAAGAAATCCCTAGAAGCACAAGAATAAATATTAAAACTAAAGGCCAGGCAAAGATCAAAAGCAAAGCTATTGCCAAACCACCTAGCCCACCAATAATCTTGCCCCGATTCCGTTTTAGAGAACGCCACATCGAAATTCCTTTTTAGTTCTTTCTTTTTCTTAAAAAAGTAGGAA
>WJOQ01000184.1 GCA_009618505.1 Clostridia bacterium
AAAGGTTAAGAAAAAGACAATAAAAAAGACAATAAAAAAGCCAAAAACATCTGAGAAAAAAGAAGAAGCAAAGGATTAAAAAATAGAGAGTTAAAGGGGTAAATAACCAATGGATGTTCCTTTAGAAAAAATAAAGAGATTGCGGGGAGAGACTTCAGCAGGAATTCTTCACTGCAAGGAGGCACTCCAAGAAACCAGGGGTGATTTTGAAAAAGCGAAAAAGGTCTTGAGGAAAAAGGGTATAGAGATTGCCGAGATGAAAAGTGGGAAAAAGACTACTCAGGGTAAAATTACCTCCTATGTTCACCACAATGGGAAAATGGGGGCATTAGTAGAAGTTCACTGCCAGTCCGATTTCGTGGCCAAAAACAGTGAATTTCAAGAATTTAGCAAAAACATAGCTATGCATGTGGTGGCTTGCAATCCTGAGTGGAATTCTCCTGAAAATATTCCGGCAGAGGTAATTGAAGAAGAAAAAGCCGTTCTTAAGGCACAAGCAGAAAAGGAAGGCAAGCCCGCTAAAATCATAGACAAGATCATAGAAGGGCGAATAAGGAAATTTTATGCTCGGGTATGTCTATTGGAACAGCCTTTTTTTAGAGATGATAAGAAAACAACAAGGGATTATCTGCAAGAGTTTATTGCCAAGGTGGGAGAGAACATTGAAATTTATCGTTTTATCAGATACGAACTAAAAGGAGAGACAGAAGACTGATGAGCCAATTACCGATCAAATGGGATAGGATCCTCTTAAAGATAGGAGGAGAAAGTCTTGCTGACAAAAATAATTATGGCATATCTTCCAGTCGAGTTCGTCTTATCGCAGAAGAGATCAATGAGGTTAAAGACCTGGGGGTGAAAGTAGGAATAATGGTGGGTGGTGGAAATATATTTCGTGGTGGGATAGCAAGCAGAGAGGGAATGGACAGAACCACAGCTGATTATATGGGGATGCTAGCTACCATACTCAATGCCCTGGCACTGCAGGATACCCTGGAAAGGATAGGAGTATTTACTAGAGTACAGACAGCAATTGAAATGCAGGAGATTGCTGAGCCCTATATTCGGCGAAGGGCTTTGCGTCACTTAGAAAAGGACAGGGTGGTTATTTTTGCCGGAGGAACTGGAAATCCTTATTTTACTACAGATACAGCAGCAGCACTGCGTGCTTTAGAAATAGAAGCAGATGTGATACTAAAGGCGACTAAAGTGGAAGGAGTGTATTCTTCTGACCCCTTTAAAGACAAAAAAGCAGAGAAGTTCGATGAGATAGGTTATGTAGAGGTGCTTAATAGACGACTAGAAGTTATGGATGCTACAGCTATCTCTCTTTGTATGGATAACCGTCTGCCTATTATTATTTTCAATCTTCAAAAAAGAGGTAATATTAAAAGGATAGTTCTAGGAGAAAAGGTGGGTACCATAGTCAAGGACTAGTCTTTTTTTTATGAGTAGTTGTCCTCAAGGGGGAGTAGAGAAATGATAAAGGAAATCCATAAAGAAACTAAGGAGAAAATGAAGGATTCGGTGCAAGCTCTAGCAGGTAGGTATTCAAAAATGCGAGGAGGAAGAGCTCGGGCGGATCTAGTGAGTGAAGTAAAGGTAGAATGCTATGGTTCTAAAATGAGTTTAGAACAACTAGCCAGTATATCCATTCCTGAACCGCGCCTTCTAATTATAGAACCCTGGGATAAAAGTATTCTCAAGAATGTAGAAAAGGCTATCCTTACTTCTGATTTAGGTATAAATCCTAGTAATGATGGTAATGTAATCAGGTTGGCTGTTCCTCCTTTGACAGAAGAAAGGAGAAAAGGATTAGCCAAGCTTACCAGAGAGTGGGCTGAAGAGGTTAGGGTAAGTGTCAGAAATTTGCGCCGTGAGGCAAGAGCAAAAATAGAGGACTTAGAGAAAAGAAAAGAAATTTCCGAAGATGAGAAAAAAAGAGCAGAAAAAGATATTCAGAGCCTTACTGATGACTTTGTTAATCAAATAGGTAAGATGCAGGAAACGAAAGCAAAGCAGGTTTCCCAAATTTAAAATAGTTAAAATAGGGACAGCGACCATTTTTTACTTTGCAATATAGGATGTACTTTACTGAAGACTTACGAAAAAATGGTCGCTGTCCCTATTTTATTTTTATATTTTTAAAGTTTGCCCAATTCTCTTTTTAATAGATCTATCATCTTTACAGGAGTAGGGTCAACCCCTTGTAGAATAGCCAAATAAAAGCTTAGCCAGTCTATTTTGTATATAGCCGAGAAAATTCTAGTTAAATGGCCTTTTCCTTCTGTCCATATTTCTTCCCATCCTACTTTTCTTTCTGTTATTATGGATTGAGTAATCTCTATTCTCTTTTTGATTCTTTTTCCTTCCTCTACATCGCGTATGAATAAGGGATGGAATTGCTGAAAGTCCACTTTTCCCTCTTTTCCCCAGGCAACAATTTCATTATGGCTTAACTCGGGGAAAGCATCCCACAAGGCTATGATTTTACTATTCTCATTAAATTGGGTCTTCAGTCGATGAGCCACCACGTCTGTTTTGCCTTCTACTCCATAAATAAGAGGTATTTTCCCCACCAATTTTTGTGAAAGGGCTTTAGCGGGGTTTTCACTTAAAGGGACCTCTGGTCCATATCTATCCCGGATATCATTTAGGACTTCCAGTAATTCATCATAATTTTGCTTGTGTATATTGGTCCATTTCAATTTTTCTAGAATTTTAAGGAGAGGAATAAATAGATAACCTGTAGTGGTGCGAGGAGGCATTCCGGGAGGGACTAAAAGACAGGGAACTCTATCTTTTTCACTTAACTTCTTGAGCTCCCCCCCGCTACAGATAGAGATAAGGCGAGATTTTCTTTCCATAGCCTCCTTGTAAGCAGTGAGAGTTTCTTCTGTATTCCCGGAGTAGCTAATTATAAAAGTCAGAGTCTTTTCGTTCACCATTGCTGGTAAGGCGTAATTGCGATTCACCAAAATAGGTATTTCTAGACTCTGTTCAAGAAGAGTTTTCAGTATGTCCCCTCCTATGGCTGATCCTCCCAGGCCACAAACTACAATCTTGTCACTTTTCTGGAAAAGTTGTTCTGGTATGGTAAATTTTTCTGCTCTA
>WJOQ01000314.1 GCA_009618505.1 Clostridia bacterium
TTGCTGCTCACAAATCAAAGGAAAAAGGCCATCAAATCGCCCTTGACTATCTTAATCAATCTCCTCTTCTTGATCTGGATATGCGACTGGGAGAAGGAACAGGAGCTGCTCTGGGCATAAACCTGCTTGATCTCTCCCTTAAACTTCTTACTCAAATGGCTACTTTTCAAGAGGCTGGAGTAGCTACAGAAAAAGAGAGCGAATAGCCTCGATTCAGATGCGCCTTAAAATGTAGGTTTTTTTGTCGATGAACTATGAACAATGAACTATGAACTACCTAAAGGGAATCCATAAATTGAAGAGTCTATTTATAGCTTTGCAATTTCTCACTATCATCCCCCTGCCACCTTCAGCCAGGCTAGAAGAAAGAGATATAGCTCACTCAATCAGTTTCTTTCCCTTGGTGGGAATGATGATAGGGGGATTCCTAATAATAATTAATCTGACAACCTCTGGACATCTCTCCCCTTTCATTGCTAATGCCCTGCTCTTAATTGGATGGGTTGGAATTACCGGGGCTTTTCATTTAGATGGATTTGCCGATACAGTGGATGGGCTCTGCGGTGGCAAAAATAAAGAAGAAATATTGAGCATAATGAAAGATAGCTTCATCGGAGCTAAGGGAGCAATTGCTCTTATCTTGCTATTGCTATTGAAATTTACCCTACTGATAGGACTGACTAATGATTATAAGAATTATGCTCTACTCTTTGCCCCGATAGCAGGAAGATGGTCTATGGTAGCAGGAATATATTTATCCTCTTATGCCCGGAAGGAGGGACTAGCTAAAGCATTTTTTAGCCATAAAACGGGAAGAGAAATTTTCTGGGCAAGTTTAATAACTTTTTGCCTGGGATTGATCTTATTTAGAATCGAATTCTTCTATATTATAGGAATAGCCCTGGCAATAAATTTGCTTTTGATAATCTATTTTAAGAAAAGAATAGGAGGACTTACCGGAGATAACCTGGGAGCACTGAATGAAATTATCGAAGTTATTACTCTTTTTTCTCTTTATTGCCTCAGTCTATTTCGTATCTAGTATCTCGTATCTGGTATCTGGAAAAGAAGAAAAAAAAGCGTAAAAGGCAAGGCGAAAAATGCAAAACCATAGCGTAGAATTTAAAAGCTCTAAACTTTGAGGAAGAAAAAGAGGCTATCTTCTTATTGGGAATATTTCGGCAGAACTTATCTATATGATCGCCCAATCAAAGAGAGAAAAACATGGAAAAAACAGTGAATTTAGAGAAAAGATTAGTTAAAGAGGGGATAAATCTAGAGGATTTAATAAATACAGCTCTGGAGATGTATATTCCTCACCCGAAATTAGGAACTAAGGAGGAAATGGTCCGGAAACTAAGGGAAGAATTCAAAAAGACTTTTCAAGACGTAAATGTCTGCGCTCTGGTTATAGCCGGACTTTACCTGGAAGAAGCGGGAAAAAAAGGATTGATTCCTGGTCTATCCAGAGAAGAGTATAAAAAGGATCCAGTCCATCTTATTGCCGATGAACTACTGGGAATTCAGATTGCTCAGTATATTGCTGGCAGCCGGGCATTATTTGAATTCGAGAGGTTTGACAAGAAAAAACCGGGTATCTTAAAAAAACTCCCTCCCATTATGGATGATGTAATTGGTGGATTAATTGCTGGAGTCCTGGTGAAAGTATGTTCCTAAACAATATGTAGGGAGTAATTGATTGGCATGGGATATTTTCTTCAACGCCTGTTGAGAAGAATCAAAAAAATCCTTTAGCCTAATCTCCTCTCATCTTGGTTCTTAAGACAAGCGCTGTTAAGGTTAATAACAGAGCAAAAATGGACAGAAAGATAAAGCTCACTTCGTATGAGCCTGTCCTGTCTTTGAGCAAACCGGTCACATAAGGGCCGAAAAGCATTCCCATACTAGCGAACATAGAGAGGATGCCAAAGCTTAATCCCAGATTCTCAGGCCTGGAAATCTTTGGCAGTAAAGAGAAAACCGGTGCTGGCACAAATGCCACCCCCACCCCCATGACAACCATTGGCAAGAGGAAATTGGCCCCTCTAGCAATGGAATAAAACCCGATTGCCATAATTATTCCACCTACTCCAATAAAAACCTCGTTATTACCGACTTTATCGATTAAACGACCAATTAGTGGACTTAACCCCAAGGGACCCCAGGAAAGTAAGCTGGCCAGGAAACCAGCAAAGCCAATAGTGTATCCTTTGGAGATGAAAAAATCCGGGGCAAAAGTAGTAAATGAAACGATTGACGCACTAAACAACATCCAGCAAAATCCTACTAGCAACATCGAGGTCCCGACCTTTAATAAGCTTGAGAACAATCCTGGTTCTCTCTCTTTGCCGCTAATTGTTCCTTGTAGCCGGTTTGACACAGGTTTATAGAGAATTAGAAAGGATGCTAGCCCTACCGCACCTATTATCATGGTGATGAATATCGGCACTCGCCAACCTAAACTCTCACCCAATCTACCAAAAGTTGTAAAACATACGATTGCACCAACAGGCATTACAGTATTAAAGATTCCCATTGCTGTTCCTATTTCACGTCCTCTAAACCACTGCGAAACCATTTGCGCAGATACTATAAAGACAGCTGCAGCTCCAATCCCAGTAATAACTCGTCCTAAACCAGCGTAAAGAAAAGTATGGCTAAGAGCAAAGATTAAGGTTCCTACAATTACAAGAATTAGAGAAATCACCCCCATCTTAAAGGAACCCCAACGGTCAGAAAATGAACCGAACAAAACCGCCAGGAATATGGTTGGCAACGCAAAAAGACTCACCAGCAGACCAGCCTTAGCATGAGTTAAATCCAATTCCTTAATAATCAAGGTAAGAATGGGCGGCAGAGACTGTATTGAGAAAGCCAATCCCAGCATACAGAGATAAGAGAGGATAAGGATAACCCAGCGATATCTACTTCCTGACATATTTCATCCTTAATAATTCTTAATATTCCTTACTTTTGGGGCTAGAATAATTCCCTGAGGGCGTCCTTTCCAGGCAAGCTTAGATGAATCTCAGCACTTGTCAATCTAGTTGGGGGGACGCGGCACGGAGGCCTCCTTTTTGAGTTATTGACTAGAATTTTAAAAATGATATAAT
>WJOQ01000380.1 GCA_009618505.1 Clostridia bacterium
AATGAGCTGGAAATAACCGATGCTATTCAATATTTGATTGATAAGAACTATCTTGTCCATTCACATATTATTAACGGTTGGTGGAAAGATACAGGTAAGCCAGAAGACCTCCTGGAAGCCAACAGGATAATGCTCAGTGACCTTGAAGTAGCAGTAGATGGAGAAATAGACGGGAATTCAAAGATATCCGGTAAGGTCAGGATAGAGAAGGGAGCCCAAATAGTTGACAGCGTTATCAGGGGGCCAGTGGCAATAGCTAAAGGATGTAAGATAGTTAGTTCCTATATAGGTCCTTTTACCTCAATATATTACAATACTTTAATCGAAGGGAGTGAGGTAGAACACAGCATCATTATGGATGAGTGTAAAATTAGTGGATTAAAAGCTCGCATAGAAGACAGTCTCATCGGAAAGAGTGTAGTAATTACCAAATCTACTTTGAAGCCTAAAGCTTATCGCTTTATGCTGGGAGATAGTAGTGAGGTAGGAACAATTTAGTGAATCGCAGAAAAGGAAAAAGAAGTTTGAGTTCTGGATACTCGATCCTCGATACTAGATTCTCGAAGAAGGCAAAAGACAAAAGAGGAAATCAAAGACAAGTATCGAGCATCTAGCATCGAGATGGTATTCACGAAATACGATTCACCAGCTCTGTTCTGCGTGATGCGTATTGCGCAACACGACATACGATATACGTAATACGAGATAGTAGGACTGATAAATTGTCTCTTAGAGTTTATAACACTTTAACCGGAAAAAAAGAAGAGTTTGTGCCCTCAGAGCATAAAGAGGTAAAAGCGTATGTTTGCGGCGTAACTCTTTACGATGAATTACATCTGGGGCATGCCCGCTATGCAGTAGTGTTTGATATAATTAGACGATATCTTGAATACAAAGGTTATAAGGTAAACTATATTACTAATTTTACCGACATAGATGATAAAATGATTGCTCGTGCTCAATCTCTAGGAGTCTCTATTTTTGAGCTGGCAGAAAAATTCATAAGAGAATACTTTGCGCAGATGCAACAATTGGGAGTAAAAAAGGCAAATTGCCACCCCCGTGCTACTGAACATATAAAGGAGATAATAGAGTTAATTAAAAAACTGGAAGATAAAGGACTGGCTTATTCTACTGAGGGAGATGTCTTTTTTCGTGTAAAGAGGTTCCCCTCCTATGGCAAGCTTTCCCATCAGAACTTAGAAGATATCTTAACAGGAGTAAGAGTAGAGGTTGATGAAAAAAAAGAAGATCCTTTCGATTTTGCTCTTTGGAAAAAAAGTAAAGAAAATGAACCTTCCTGGGATAGTCCATGGGGAAAGGGAAGGCCAGGTTGGCATATTGAATGCTCGGCTATGGCTATGAGATACCTGGGAGAGAATCTGGATATCCATGGAGGAGGAAAAGATTTAATATTTCCTCACCATGAGAATGAAATTGCTCAATCAGAAGGAGCTACCGGAAAAACATTTGTCAGGTACTGGCTGCACAATGGTTTGGTGAGAATGAAAAATGCAAAAATGGCTAAATCTACCGGCAATGTTCTTACTTTATCTCACGCATTGAGCACTTACAAAGGGGAAGCGGTAAGATATTTTCTTCTTTCGGCTCATTATCGAAGTCCTCTAGACTACAGTCAAAATAGTTTAAGAAAGGCTTTTACTTCTCTAAAGAGAATTTATAATACCTTAAGGAAAATAGAAGATTTAGAAGAAGAGTATAAAAAGGGTCTTTTAGAGAATAGTTCTACTCCCCCGGTTATGATAAAAGCAAAGGCAAGTGAGTTATTTAACTATTCAAAAGAGGCAGAAGATAAATTAGCTGAAGCTTTAGATGACGATTTTAATGTTCCTATAGCCCTTTCCGTTATTTTTGAATTAGCCAGGAAGGCAAACTTATTATTAAATGAGAAAAAACATTTGGATGACTCCTCTTTCCAGATTCTTTTAAAGGCGCATCAGAAGATTAAAGCGCTGGGAAATATTTTAGGACTTCTTCAAGGGGAAGAAGAAAAGAAATTAGAGGGAAAAGAAGAGCAGCTAATTGAGCTCTTGGTTAATGCAAGAGACACACTACGAGAGAAGAAAGAGTGGGAACTTGCTGACAAGATAAGAAAAGGATTAGATAAGTTAGGAATAAAACTGGAAGATAAAGAAGATAGGACAGCATGGAGAGTTAATTAGTATAGGCTGGCGTAGCTCAACTGGCAGAGCGGATGATTTGTAATCATCAGGTTGGGGGTTCAAGTCCCTCCGCCAGCTCCACAATGAATCTTAGCCTCCCCCTTAATGACTTAATATTGTCTCTATAATGAGAGGAACTTCTTTTAATGCCTGGTCTACCTTGTGAGGTAAGGAGGTCCCTCCCTGGGCAAAGTCCCATCTACCGCCACCGTTACCTCCGGCAATCCGACAAACTTCTTTGATTATTTCATCTGCCGGTAGCTCTTTCTGGGTAGAGGCAACTACCAGAAAAGCTTCCTTCTGAGCTATTGAAGCTAACACCACGATACCTTTTTTCAGTTTAACTTTCAGTTTTTCTGCGGTTTGTCTTAGGATTTCAGGTGATAAATCCTTCCATTCTCCTGTTACTAGTTTTATATCTCCAACCCGGGAAGCCTGCTCTATTAGATTTTCCATCTCAACCTCTGCCAATCTTTTCTGCCATTCGTTCATCCGCTCTTGTTGCTTTTGAAGCTTCTGATTCTTCTCCTCAATGCGCGTCAAGATTGTACTTTCCCCAGTTTCTAATGCCTTGCCAACTCTCCTGAGAAGACTTTCTTTTCCTTCTATTGAGTCTAAAGCCTTCTCTCCTACCAGAGCTTCTATTCTCCTTATTCCGGAGGCAATACTTGATTCACTAATTATTCGCAATATTCCTATTTCTCCAGTACTGGAAAGATGAGTTCCTCCACAGACTTCCTGGCTGAACTTTGCCATGGTTACCACGCGCACTTTTTCTCTATATTTAGCTCCAAAAAGAGCTATAGCTCCTTTCTCCTGCGCTTCCTTTAAGCTCATTTCCTTCACTGTAATGGAAAGATTCTCTCTTATCTTTTGGTTGATTAAAGAAGTTATTTTCTTAAGCT
>WJOQ01000206.1 GCA_009618505.1 Clostridia bacterium
ATTCTGCTTTTGAATTAGCTGAGAAAACAACTGGAGGCCATTGGGCTATGATACCTTTCAGAATGAAGAGAGTAGCCAAGAAATTAAAGATACCAGGTACTGCAAATATGAAAAATCATTGGGTAGTTACTCTTGAGATAGCCGCCAGTACGGAAGAAATAAGAAGGGTTATATCTGGTGAAATATTATATTTAGGTCAAAAAAAGGATAAGAAATATGAACTTGAAACTACCGGGCCAGCAGAAGGAAGGGAAGATGAGGCAGTAATTGAACCGGAGACCGAAGAAGAAACTAGGGAAAGAGAGGCAAAAGAAGTCGAAGAAAAAGAAAATACAAAAAAAGACATCGAGGAATCACGGGCCCGGGAAGCACAATTGAAGAAGGACCGGGAAGAAGGAAAGACTGAACTTAAATCTTATGGTGAAGCAAAAACTATCTACAAGAAAAGGGTTGAAGAAGAGAATGAAATTTTAAAGGATATATCAAAAAAGGCTGAAGAAGCCGGGATTGATTCTTTTGAAGAAATGGTGAAGTTTGCTGTGGAACAGGGAATATTTAAAACTCAGCTCAATGAACATTTAGCTACGCGAGTATTACTAACCAACAAAGATGTAAGGGAGCGTTTATTGAAGGCCCTCGAGGAACTTGCCGAATCAAAAGAAGAGATACCAAAAGAAGATGCAGAAAAACTATTAACTTATCTATTTAACCTGGCACAGAAAGCCGGATTTAAAGATTGGAAAGAAATAGTGGGAGAAGGCTGTAGAACTAGAATCACTGATGAGGAGTATGTATTTGATATCCCTACTACGGTAGAGGAAGCAAAGGAGATATTAATTTCTAATCCGAAGAGATTAAAAAAGATAGAAGAGATCTTCGCTGCGATGGCTAGGGCCATAAGCTGAGAAATGGTCGAAGTCCTATAATAATATTTTTATGTAAAGCAAATAGAAGGAGGGCATCAAAGTGGAATTAAGAATGGAAAGGCACAGAATGCTGATAATACCAGACAATGATAGGGATGAAATTTATTTGGAAGAAGTATTTAATTTAAAATCTGATGGAGACAAAGTGGAAGCTATTCGTGTAGATGCTACTGAAAGTGAAACTGTTGGACCATGTAGTTGGGCATATTTAGAAATTAAATAAATGGCCTATCCTGTGGCGTTAAAAGGGGAGTATATAACGTCAGGTTTGGACTACGGTATTAGTAGGTGTGGAGAAGGTTGTAGGGTTGGGGTAGCCCTGCCAGGGTAGGCAAGTTTAGAGAGAAAAATGTGTAATTGTATAAATATTAAAGTGGGTAGTTATGATAATCAAATTATTCTAAAAATGCCTAATAAGGTTTTTATAGAAGAGGGAGGGAAAGAGATGAAATTTCTACATTTAGCCGATATCCATCTGGGCATGGAGAATTATGGGCGCATAGATCCTTCGACCGGTCTGCATACCCGACTGAAGGATTTTATAAAATGTTTTAGCTTCGCTATTGATATTGCCCTAGAAGAAAAAGTGGATTTAGCGATATTTACCGGTGATGCTTATAAAAACAGTAGCCCAAATCCTACTCACCAGCGTGAGTTTGCTAAACAGATTTACAGATTAAGTGAAGCAGGAATCCCAACAGTACTGATAAATGGGAACCACGACAACCCTGTATCTTTCGGCAAGGCTACTTCTCTGGATATCTTCGGCACTTTAAATGTGCCAAAAGCTTTGGTAGTGACCAAACCCGAGCTATTAGATATCGAGACTAAAGGAGGACCAGTTCAAATCTTCGGTCTACCCTGGCCTACTAAGAATTTATTTCTTACTAAGGAAGAATATAAAAATTTTACCGATGAGGAGATTACTAAGGAAATTCAGAAGAGAGCAAGTAAGAAGATTAGGGAATATGCCCGGATGATGAAGCCTGGAATCCCGGCAATCTTTGCTACTCACCTGGCTGTAGCAGAAGCCACTTATTCCGGTTCGGAGAGGTCGGTGATTATAGGTAGTGACCCGGTATTCTCCACTCAAGTGCTAGCACAAAAAGAATTTAATTATGTAGCTCTGGGGCATATCCATAAATTTCAAGATTTAAATCTTGGCAATCATCCTCCGGTAGTCTATCCGGGCAGTATCGAAAGAATAAATTTTGGTGAGGAGAAGGATGACAAGGGGGTTTGTTTGGTGAATATAGAAGGGGGCAAAACTTCTTATGAGTTTATCCCTGTCCCTGCACGAAGATTTATTACCATAGATATTAATATTCCCCAGGAGCAAGATCCTACCGTTGCATTACTTCAGGAGATCGAAAAGCATGATTTATCCGAAGCAATAGTAAGAGTATTCTACACTATGCCGGTGGAGGGAGTAGATTCGCTGGACTTTAGTAAGATAAATTCTGTTTTAGAAGAGGCTTTTTTAGTAGCGACTATTGCCGAGAAGACTAAACCCTTAGAGCGAACTCAACGGGCAGAGGTCTCAGAGGACTTGGGGATGCTTGAAGCCCTGGATAAATATATTCAAACCAGTCCTGAGTTGATCCCTCTGGCTGATGAATTAAAGACTCGAGCACAGAAACTGGAGCAAGAATTAGAAAATACGGAAAGGAGGACATAAAATTGATACCAATAAAATTAAACCTTAAGAATTTTTTGAGCTATGGCAGGGATGTGCCTCCCCTTGACTTTACTCAGTTCCACGTGGCCTGTCTTTGTGGGGCTAACGGACAGGGCAAGTCTGCACTATTGGATGCCCTGACCTGGTCAATATGGGGAGAGGGCGGAAAGGGGAGCCAGGAGAAGAAGGCAGACAATAGTCTGCTCCGGATGGGCCAGGAGGATATGCAGGTAGAATTTATATTTGACCTAGAAGGGGATAGATACCGTGTCATTAGAAGTTTTCATCATGCCGGAAAAACTTCTCGAGTTGGTCTGGAGTTCCAAGTTTATGACCAAAAAGAGAATAAATATGTTTCTCTTACCTGTCCTTCTACCCGCGAGACTCAGGAAAAGATCATCAAGACTTTACGGTTAGATTACCATACTTTTATTAACTCCGCTTTTATCCTACAAGGTAGGACGAATGAGTTTAGTAAAAAAA
>WJOQ01000327.1 GCA_009618505.1 Clostridia bacterium
CCTGATCGGTGATAACTCTCATCCAATCCTTAAATTTTTTCACATCAAAAACTCCCTGAGTCTGCACAAAATCACAACCAGCCTTAATTTTCTTAGCCAGCCGGATTACTCTAAATTCGTAAGGATCAGCGTAGGGATTCTCCACAGCTCCAATATATAATCTTGGTTCAATGGTCAGCTCGTCTCCTTCTAACAGTTTTTTTTCATCGCGCATCTTCTTAAGAGTCTGGATTAAATGAATAACATCAATGTCATAGACATTTTTGGCTTGGGGATGATTGCCAAATTTCTGATGGTCACCGGATAGACACAGAACATTCTTTATCCCCAGGGCAGCCGCGCCCAGAATGTCAGATTGAATAGCCAATCGGTTTCTATCCCTGCAAACCATCTGAATAACAGGTTCCAGATTAAGCTGGGTAAGGATAACTCCGCAGGCAATACTGGACATGCGGGCAATGGCTGTTTGATTGTCGGTGATATTAATGGCATCTGCACAGTGTCTTAATAAATTACCCTTTTTCTTAACCATTTCAGCATCCGACCCTTTGGGAGGACCAAGCTCAGCAGTAACAGCAAATTGCCCAGATTGCAAGACTTTTTCTAAATTGCTTCCTGCTTTCATTTCTCTTTCCTCCCTATGATTACTTTTCTCAATCCTCCGTCCCGGGACTTAGACCAATCTTTAGGAGGGATGATCTCTTTCAACAGATGGAGCTTGTCTCTTTTTTTTAGCCGATCAATAATTAGCTGCCAGCCGCATTCAATCTCAGGGTTAATCTCACACTTTCCGTCTTCGGCACCTCCGCAGGGCCCATTGAGCAAGCTTTTCGAGCAACGGGTAATGGGGCATATTCCGGCAGTTTTATCCAGAATACACTCCCCACAAAGCTGACATCGCTCCTCATAGTTACCAAAGCGAACTATCTCACCCAGGAAAAGGGTATCGCATCCTGGATAGACTATTTTTTCTATAGATTCACTGACTGCCTGGACTCCGTTACCGCAAGCCAGAACCAGTATAGAATCAGCCTGAGCCAGCTTCTCCTTGTTCTCTCGAAAATATTTCTTATTGCTGAGGATATGACAGGCTGGATCCAGAATAACCCAACCAGACACCACCTTGCTTTTGTCCTGTAGCTTCTTTTCTATTTCCTTTACTTCTTCTTCTCCGCCCGTCTTACAGGTAGTAGAACACAAACTACACCCGGCAATAAATACCCTGGGGGAAGATTCCAAAAATCCCATAATTTCCTCAAATGGCTTCTGTTTTGTAATTATCATTTCCTATCTCCTTCTTTGGATAGAGCAAGAAGCTTATTCACCCGAGCCAATAGATCCTGGGGCTGAATCGGTTTATCTACATAATCATCAGCAGGCAAAGAACTTATCTTATGTTCAGGAAAGACTTTAGGATCCAGTTTCTCGGCCATGGCTGTAAGAACCAATATCGGAATATCAGTATAACGTGGATTCCTTTTCAACTCTCGACAAAGAACAGCTCCGTCTTCCTTGGGAAGGAGTAAATCGAGAATAATTAAATCGGGATTTTCCTCTTTCACTTTCTCTAGCCCCTTCTCTCCGTCAAAAGCAGAGACTACCCGATAGGATTTCGTTTCCAAGATGATCTTTAATGCTTCTACCAAGTCGGGATCATCATCAATGATAAGAATTTTTGCCCTTGGCCTCATCTTGCATCCTTCTTCTAAAGACACCTAGACCTCCTTTAATTCTTTAAGAATAGTAAATACGAAATTATTACCCTCTTTCGCTTTACCCTTGTATCTCTGGTCAGTCATCTCTCCAGACAGACACTTGCCCTGAACAAAATAGCAGGGTTCTACCCAAATCCTCCCCCCGTGCTTTCTGATAAGCTCTCTGGCTACATCAAGCCCTATTCCCGAGCCATCTTTTCGGGTAGTCACATATCTCTTAAAAATGACCTCTCTATCTTCTTCAGAAATAGGCTCACCCATACTGGCTACGCTGAAATAATGATATCTATCATCTTTGTCGCTATAGCCAATAAATATCTCTGTATTCTCTTCCCCGTATCTTATAGCATTGGTTAATAAGTTATTGTAGATGACTTCTACATAGTCAGCATCACAGATAACTCTCAGGTCTTTTGGAACATCACAAATAAATTTCATTCCCTTCCTTAATGTGTACTCTTTCTGAAAATCCAAAACTTTCTCCAAAACATCTCTGTAGAAGTTTACCTTCCTTGGTATTATTTCAAGCTCTGCCGCTTTTATTTTTGAGTAAATCAAGAAATTCTCTACCGTTTTTAATCCATGTTGACTGCGCGATAATATTCTGTTAAAAAGAGCCCTCCTTTTTTCAGAAGGTAGATTCATCTGTTCTAAAATGGTGGTAAGTTGATAGATGGTAGCCAGAGGTGTCTTCAATTCATGAGAGGCAAATGCAGTAAGCCTATCCGAAAGTTCAACTAGCTTATACAATTGGGTGTTATCTTGAATAACTTCTACCACATAGTTTGGTGCGCCCTGAACGCCCGGTAGAGGAAAAGAATAGACATCCAGATGTTTTTCCTCTCTCCCTCTTTTGATTATCTTTAGACCTTTGGAATTTTCTTGGGTTCCCAGAGTTCTTCTTACCGCACAGACTTTTTCTGTGCAGGGCCTATTATGACCAAAACTGATTTCGTAGCATTTTTTTCCTATTATATTCTCCTCAGGTTTTTCCTGAATCTTCCGATACTCCTTGTTCGCCCAGATGATGTTGAAGTTCGTATCAAGAACCACTATAGCCATGCCCACAGCATTGAGTATTTCTATTCCGAATCGCTCTCCCAGAATCTGTTCTAATTTCCTGGTTGGCCGATTATTCTGGGCCATTTCTCTTACTCCCTACTCTATTTTCCAAATTATCCTTAGAACTTTCAAATTACAATATTGCGAGATATAGTATAGCCAGCGAAAGCCCTTTGTCAACTGAACGCGTTGAGTCGGATAAAATATAATCAACCAGGAACTGGCTAGGTGAAGCTAATAATACAGCTCTTCATTTTATCCTTTCTATCTTTACTGCTGAT
>WJOQ01000021.1 GCA_009618505.1 Clostridia bacterium
TGTCGGGCAATGAAGCTTTGGCAGAAGGAGCCATTAGAGCTGGATGTCGCTATTATTTTGGCTATCCTATTACTCCTCAGTCAGAAATAGCCGCTTATATGGCTAAGAGAATGAGAGAAGTAGAAGGAATTTTTCTTCAGGCAGAAAGTGAAGTGGCAGCTATTAATATGGTTTATGGTGCTGCGTCTGCTGGAGCAAGAACGATGACGTCTTCCTCTGGTCCAGGGATTAGTCTGAAACAAGAAGGCATATCTTACCTTGCTGGAGCTGAGCTTCCGGCCGTAGTTGTCAATGTAATGCGGGGAGGACCGGGGCTGGGAAATATAGCACCTTCCCAATCTGATTATTTTCAGGCGACACGAGGTGGCGGTCATGGAGATTACCATTTGGTTGTCCTGGCTCCCAGTTCAGTTCAGGAAATGGCTGATTTAACCTATCTTGCCTTTGACTTAGCTGATAAATACAGAAACCCGATGATGATTCTTGCTGATGCTATTCTAGGACAGATGATGGAGGGGGTTAAGTTTAAGAATGGAGTGAAAGATATACCTGGTAAGAAATGGGCTATAGGTGGAGCCAGGGGAAGAGATGCCAATATAATAAGGTCTTTATACCTGCAGGAAGGAGTTTTAGAGGAGCACAATAGACACTTGCAAGAAAAATATGCCAGGATGCGTTTCCAGGAAGTGAGGCATGAGTCTTTTGCAGCAAAAGATGCGGATTTACTTATAATAGCTTATGGAAGTATGGCTCGCCTTAGCATGGAAGTAGTGAATAAGCTCAGAGAGAAGGGAGTGAAGGCTGGACTCCTTCGACCCATTAGCCTTTGGCCGTTTCCCTATACTGTTATCAAAAGACTAATTAGTGGAGTTAAATTTATCTTTGTGGTAGAGATGAGTGAGGGACAGATGTTAGAAGATGTAAAACTAGCTGTAGGTGGAAAAGTTCCTGTCTATTTTTACGGAAGATTAGGAGGAGGAGTCCCTACACCCTTAGAGATAATGGAGAAAATAGAGTCGTTGCTCGATACTAGATGCTCGATACTAGATGCTCGTAAGAGGAGAAAATGATTGGCATATCAGAGTTATAGGGATTTAGATATCTATAAAAAGGCTCACAAATTGGCTATAGAGATTCATGAGATGAGTCTAAATCTGCCGAAGTTTGAGATGTATGAAGAAGGGAGTCAGATAAGAAGATCAAGTAAGTCTGTTAAGAGTAATATAGTTGAGGGCTTTGGAAGACGAAGATACAAACAAGAGTTCATTAAGTTTCTTACTTACTCTTTGGCATCTTGCGATGAGACTACAGCCCATTTAGATACTTTATATGAAACTAAAGCGTTAAAGGATAAAGACAAGTATAGATATTTTCTCGAAGAGTATGATCACGTTGGGAGAATGATAACGAATTTCATCAGGTCGGTGGATAGTGGTCATAAATCGAGCATCGAGCATCGAGAATCGAGGTAAGGATGGTCATAAAGGGTAGGGTGTTGAAATACGGAGATAATATTAATACGGATGAGATTATTCCAGCGCGTTATCTAGACACTACCGATTCTAAAGAATTGGCTAAGCATTGCATGGAAGGATTGGATGAAAGGTTTCCAGGTAGAGTCAAAGATAGTAAGATTTTAATTGCCGGAAGAAACTTTGGTTGTGGCTCATCGCGCGAGCATGCGCCTTTAGCTCTTAAAGAGGCAGGGGTTAGCTGTATAATTGCTTCATCTTTTGCCAGGATTTTTTTTCGTAATGCTATAAATATAGGTCTTCCTATTATAGAATGTGAACAAGTAGTTGCAAATATAGAGGAAGGAGATGAAGTGCAAATAGATACTGTTAGAGGGAGTATTAAGAACCTTACTAAAGAAGAAGGCTATTCTCTAGTTCCATTTCCTCCTTTTCTGCAGCAGTTGATCGACAAAGGGGGATTAGAAGGATATGTAAAGGAAAGAATGAGAGAAGAAGGAGAGTCTTAGAAAATGGGAAGACAAGTAAGAATATACGATGCTACTCTGCGAGACGGAACACAGGCAGAGGGGGTTTCTTTTTCTCTTTTAGATAAATTAGAGATTACTCAGGAGTTAGACAAATTGGGGTTAGATTATATCGAAGGAGGAAACCCAGCTTCCAATCCCAAAGATATAGAATTCTTTGAAAAAATAAAAAAGATTTCTTTAAGAAAAGTCAAGGTGAGCGCTTTTGGCATGACCAGAAGAAGGGACAGGAGAGTAGAGGAAGATCCCAACATTCGTGCTTTAATAGAAGCAGAAACAGAGGTGGTTACCCTGGTTGGCAAAAGCTGGATTCTTCATGTAGAGAAGGCTCTTAGAACGAACAAAGAAGAGAATCTTCGTATGATAGAGGATTCGATTAATTTCCTTAAGAAAAGAGGTAAAGAAGTAATCTTTGATGCTGAACATTTTTTTGACGGATATAAGGATAATTCTCAATATGCTCTAAAGACCCTCGAAGTAGCTCAAACAGCAGGGGCAGATTGTCTTGTTCTTTGCGATACAAATGGGGGTTCTATGTCCTTTGAGATAGAAAAAATTATTAAAGAAGTGCAAAGAGAGATAAATTCTCCCCTGGGAATGCATGCTCATAACGATGCGGGCGTGGGAGTGGCAAATTCCATTATTGCTGCTAGATTGGGTATAGGTCATATCCAGGGTACTATGAACGGTTATGGAGAAAGATGTGGAAATGCTGATCTGTGTTCAATTATACCCAATTTAGTATTAAAGTTGGGGATTGATTGTGTCTGTAAAGAGAACCTGGAATCACTGACTCGTATATCCCATTTTGTCAGTGAACTAGCTAATCTTTCTCCCGATGGTCATCAGTCTTATGTGGGTAAATCAGCCTTTGCTCATAAAGGCGGGATGCATGTCAGCGCTATTTCTAGAGACAAGAGGACATACGAACATATAGACCCGGAGCTGGTGGGGAATAAAAGAAGAGTATTAGTGAGTGAACTTGCTGGCAGGAGTAATGTCCTTTATAAATTGAAAGAGAAAGAACTGGGATTAGAAG
>WJOQ01000331.1 GCA_009618505.1 Clostridia bacterium
GATAACCTACCAAGTTACCCAACCCTTCCTTATTTTCAGTTTGAGGTGGCTGCCCTTTATGCACCTCATTTCAATTATTTCTTCTTCACCCCCCGATATATGAATGACTACTATGTAGCTCATGAACTCACCCATCATTTTATTGATGAATACCAGGAAGAAGTTATAGCTGGTCTTCCACAAGTTATTACCCAGCGAAACATAACCAATCTTCCACTGGGAGATTTTATCAGTCAACAAGAGGAAGAAATTGCTATGGAGCTTCCTCAGATTATTATTCGTAAAAATCTGGCAAGTTTTGCATTGCAGGGCGTGTAAGAATAAGAAAGCGAAATTTGACAATCTTAGATTTTGTGTTATGATGTGAGGATATTTTGTGAGCGGCAAGAAGTTAGTAATTGCCTGATGTAATGCTAATTTGAGAGGTCTAATAATGGGATGGCTGGAGAGGACTTACAACAAGATAAAGAGAGGAAAGAAGACCATAGATATCCCTGATGGCCTGTGGACGAGATGCACAGGTTGTGGGCAAACTGTCTATAATAAGAACCTAAGAGAGAATTTGAAGGTTTGCCCAAAATGTGGTTATCATTTTTACCTGGGAGCAGAAGAGAGAATTGAGATTACTCTGGATAAGGATAGCTTTGTAGAATATGATTCAAAAGTTAATTCGGGTGATCCTCTTAATTTTCCTGGCTATAAGGAAAAGCTGGTTAAAGGAGAAGAGAAGACGGGTTTAGATGAAGCAGCTGTTATCGGAGAGGGAGAAATAGGGGGAAAACCTATAGTCATTGGAGTGACTGATTTTGGCTTTATGGGTGGAAGCATGGGTTCTGTAGTAGGAGAGAGAATAACTATCACTGCAGAAAAGGCTATAGATAAAAGGCGTCCTCTGCTTATTATCTCTGGATCAGGAGGAGGAGCGAGAATGCAAGAAGGAGTGATTTCCCTTATGCAGATGGCAAAAACCAGCGCTGCTATAGCTGAGCTGAAGAAGCAGGGACTTCTCTATATTTCTCTTCTCACTCATCCCACTATGGGAGGAGTGATGGCAAGCTTTGCTTCCCGGGGAGACATCATTATAGCGGAGCCGGGAGCACTTTTGGGTTTTGCTGGACCCCGAGTAATAAAGCAGACTATAAAACAGCAAATTCCTGAAGGCTTTCAGAAGTCAGAGTTCTTACTAAAACATGGAATAATAGATATGGTAGTGGAAAGAGGTAAAATCAGGTCGACTTTAATCAAAATTCTTGACTTCGCTCTTTCTTAGGAGTATAAGCGTCTATATGTGCGTCCAAGAGGGGAAAGTATCCCCCTCATCTTAATCCTCTCTCCCGAGGGGAGAGGGAAGGGGTGAGGGGAAGCGAGTATCGACCATTGAAAATACTGATTGACCAGATACGAGATACAAACAATTTGAGATAAAGGCAGGAGGTAAGAGATGGAGAAACCGGTTATTGATAAGGAGTTATGCACAGGATGTGAGATCTGCATTGATGAATGTCCGAATAACGCCCTGGAGATGGTGGATGATATTGCTGAATTAGTTAGACCGGAAGACTGTGACGGTAAAGGGGAGTGTGCTGAGGCTTGTCCTTCAGAGGCAATTACCATGGAGGAAAAATAATTTATCATAGGTCAGGTAGATTTTTTTTGACAATTTGAAGCCTGGCCTGGTTTTATAAGTGGATAGTTGTTCCTATACGCTAAACGCTGTCCGCTGCACGCTGTTTTTTTTGAGGAAGGATAGTGGAGAGAAGAAGGCTCAGCCAAGAGGTAAAAGTTGGCAAGGTAAGAATCGGCGCGGGTGCTCCCATAGTAGTCCAGGGTATGACCAAGACAGATACAGAGGATATCCCAGCTACAGTCGGGCAGATAAGAAAACTCACTCAAGCTGGTGCTCAGATAGTAAGAATAGCTCTGCCAACCATAAGGGCAGCCAAGGTTTTGTATCAGATTAAGCAGGAAGTAGAAGTGCCTCTGGTAGCTGATATTCATTTTAACTATCGGATAGCCCTGGAGGCTATGGAGCAGGGAGTGGATAAAGTAAGAATTAACCCTGGCAATATGGGAAAAAGGGGCATATTAAGTGTAGCAAATAGAGCTAAAGATAAAGGAATTCCTCTTCGCATTGGTGTAAATTCAGGCTCTCTGGAGAAGGGTTTTTTAGATGATGATTTACTCAATAGGGAAGTGTCTAGAATTAAGACTCAGAATCATCGGCAGACAATGGCCGAAGCAATGGTGCAGAGTGCTTTACGCACAACAGCTCTTCTAGAAGAAGAGGGATTCAGAGATATAGTTATCTCTCTTAAGGCGGCTGATGTTCTTACCACTATTTTTGCCTACCAGATTATTTCAGATAAGACTGCTTACCCACTTCATCTGGGAGTAACAGCTACCGGTCCTTGTCCCCAGAGTATTATTAAATCATCCATAGGCATAGGGGCTCTTCTTGTTCAAGGGATTGGAGATACAATCAGAGTTTCTTCAACCGGGAGTCCTTTAGAGGAGATAAAGCTCGGTTATGGAATCTTACAGTCACTTGATCTATTCAAAGAAAAACCTATTTTGATTTCTTGCCCCACCTGCGGAAGATGCCAGGTGGACTTGGAGTCTATTGTTCAAGAAGTTCAGCTCGGGATCGAGAAGGTTAAAATTCCTCTACTAATAGCAATAATGGGCTGTGAAGTTAATGGTCCAGGAGAGGCAAAACAGGCAGATATTGGCGTAGCCTGCACAAGAAAAGGAGGAGTTCTTTTTAAGAAAGGTAAAATAGTGGGGAAAGTGGAAGAGCAAGATATAGCAAAGGTTCTTTTAGAGGAGATAGAAAAATTAAGCTGTGAAAGTCGGGATTTATCCGAGATACGAGATACGAACAACGAGATACGAGATAATGACTAAGTATATCTTTGTAACAGGAGGAGTTCTTTCTTCCCTGGGCAAGGGAATAGCCTCAGCTTCCATTGGGACTCTTCTCAAAAGTCGGGGTCTGAAAATAAGTATGCTAAAGTTTGATCCTTATATCAATGTAGATC
>WJOQ01000155.1 GCA_009618505.1 Clostridia bacterium
ATAGCCAAAGATTTTCTCAGCATCAAGAAAAAGATGGGAGTCGTTTCTGAAAAACAATACTTATATAAAGAAATGACTGCCGGTGAATACCTTAACTTCTTTGCTGACCTTTATGGAGTAAAGAATAGAAAGAAAAAAATTGACCAACTTCTGGAAGCGGTGAATCTCCTGGAGGTAAGGAACAGAAAACTGGGAGCTTTTTCCCGCGGTATGCAGCAAAAACTTGGTTTCGCCAGAGCACTTCTACATGACCCCCAGCTTTTACTCCTGGATGAGCCGGTTTCCGGGCTAGACCCTACAGGAATAAAACAGATAAGAGACCTTATAGAGCAACAAAACAAAAAAGGAAGAACTATATTTATTTCCTCCCATCTACTTTCTGAAGTAGAAAGACTATGTGGAAAAGTAGGCATTATAAACAAGGGAAGACTCCTGGCAGAAGATACTATGGACAATTTAAGAAAGAGATTAACTGATGTAGTAGAACTGGAGATAGAACTTACTGAGGCTAAGAAAGAGATTGTAGATACTCTGGCTGCCTTTGATTTCATCAAGGGATTGAAAAGAAAGGAGAATCTTCTGACCATTAAAGTAAAAGCAGACAAAGACTATCGAGCCCAAATCTCAGAAGCTATTTCTCAGCAGGGAGGAGTTGTCCTGGGTATAAAAAAGAAAGAAATGAGCCTGGAAGAAGCATTCATAACTATTACTGAAAAAAACATCTCCTTACTGACAGAGAAAGAGAAGGAGGCAGCAGAATGAAAAAATCCATTGTATATCCTGGTATAATAATAGTTGTTGTTATAGTGGTTTTGCTGGCAGTGCTAATTCCTCGCTGGATAGGAGGGAAATATGGGGAGGTTAGAGGAGAAGCAGTGGATACTCTGAGTGGTGACCCCGTCTGGAAAATCAGAATTGTAGTTGGCGGCAAATCTACTCTCAAATATAGATATCCGACCAAAACTTATTATCTAACCGGTATTGAGCCTGGCTCTTATACCCTGAAAGCTGTTGCTCCTAACTACTATGATTTCAGCAAGGACATCCAGGTAAAAAGAGGCGAGAATATAGTAGACATATCTATGAAAGGTAAAGAAATCCCAGACCTGCAAAGCATAATTGTTTTCAGCGAGTCTCTGGAAAACGGAATTCAACTAGAGATAAGACTTGTCAACAGTAAAGGAGAAGGAATAACAGAGTTCCCTGCTCTATCTTTGGACCTAGAAGGAACACTATGGGCCAGGATAGGAACCGAAGAAGATTATGTAAAGGGCAGGAAGATCCTGGAAGGGCCAATTGAGCTCTTCTGGGATTCAGGTGCTTTTCTAGCTAGAAATAAGGCTATTATTCCCTGGGAGAACATAAAAATAGACCGGGAAACCGAGAAATTGGGAATCCTGGAGCTCGCCCTCCACACTCCTCAGGGAGATTTTAGTGATACAATAGATGATGTACAACTCTACAAGGAATAGGAGAAATAGAATGGCTCAAAAAGGATTTTCTTTATCTATCCAAACAATAAAGGCATTAAGCAAGAGAGATTTATATTCAACTCTACGCAGTTGGGGAATTTATATAGTAGCGTTCCTTTCCTTTATCGCTTCCTCTTTCATTCTCAAAAACTATCTCGATAGCATCCAGGCAGACGATATCTTAATCTCAGCAGACCCTCTAAACTACCCGCTCTTTATCTCCGTAATCATCATCTCCTTTTACCTGGCTATTCTCTCCGCCATTTCCATATCGCGAGAAAAGGATCAGGGAACGCTAGAAGTCCTTTTCTATGGACCGGTAAGCTCCTTCACTTATATTCTAGGAAAGTATATTAAAGATATACTCACATACCTGGTAATGGTCGTTTTTTTTCTTGTCTATTTCTGGGGAGTATCGCTCCTTACTAACCTCGGCTTCTCTTATGGGCTACTCAAGACTATCCTGGTTTCTATATTCTCAGTTTCCTGTATCGTCAGTTTTGGACTATTCATATCCTGCCTAACTGGAAAGATGAGAAACTCCATTATCTGGCTAGTAGGAATACTGGCTCTTTTTCTAGCCATTCAAATTGGTCAGACTATACTGCTTGGCATGCCTGAAGAGAATATGTCTCCTGTTCTAACCTATTTAGGAGATACTCTTTCTGTAGTTTCTCAAGCAATAAACTGGATTTCTCCTTTTTCCTATCTGACTAGAGGAATAGACTCTGTTCAGTTGGGCAACACTCTTCTCTACGGGCTCAATATACTCTACTCTCTCGTCTATTCTGCTATCTTGCTTTTGCTTTCCATATTCATCCTTAAAAGAAAGGGGGTAAAGGGATGAGAAAACTCACTATATTCTTGACAATAACCATAGGGTGGATTTTTTGCCTGGCTGCCTTAAGCTTGGCTCAGGCACCCATATTAAGAGAACAGTTGGTCTATGGTTTGAATGTCTTTAATGGCAGAGGTTATGGGGGAGGATTTGCCCCCTACAGTGAAGATACTATCTATCTTATCGCTGATAAAGACAATACTATCTCTGGCAATATAACCCTGGTCTATTTCTGGCCTATCACTGGAAAATATGTGGCTGGCTTTCAAGCTTTGAATGAGAAAGTACAGGGAACACTGGAGATATTACAAGGAGGAGAGGTAATCAAAACCCTGAAAGAAGAAGATAACTCTCTTTATTATCCGGAAGGATACTGGGGGGAGAGTGCCATCTTTTATCAAGGTGAAGAAGCTCACGCCTATTTTGAGAAATTCACCCAGGCGATTGAAGAGTATTATGAGCAAACCAGCCAATATTATGAGGCACAGACAGAATACCAAAAGAATATCGATGAGTTTCTTAATGAAATAAAGGAAAGAAGAGATAAGGGAGAGGAGTTTACCGTAGAGGAGATTGAAAAAAGCATACCCAGAGAACCGAAACAACCCACACCACCTATATTATATGTCACTCCACCCAAAAAAGATTATATCATTAATTTGCCGCTTGGTCGCTACAAAATAAGAATAAGAGCAGAAGATGGGACTATTGTCCAGGATAGTCTT
>WJOQ01000015.1 GCA_009618505.1 Clostridia bacterium
TCAAACTCCTCAACTGCCGATTCAAATAGATCCTTCCAGGGTTCTCCGTATTGAACTGAAATTACCTGCTGGGCAGATCCAGTGACCGCAAGTACTCCAACTAATAACATCGCTATTGAAAAGACTAGAATCTTTTTACTCATTTTTTCCTCCTTTAGAAAGGCAAACAGAATTCTTCATGAATTTGAAGGGAAATAATATTGTAGGTTAGATTTCCTTCAGGGGTTTCAATTTGATAGTCAATATAATTCTATCCATCAATCACTTCTTTTTCAGAGGTAACCTTCCAAGTTTATGATTCTCCATATTTAGCGATAGGTATAGTAATTGCTGCATCTAAACCTACTTCTCGGAAGGCCTCAATATCATTCTTTCCACCCATAAAATTTTTTAAATAATATAAATAATCTTCGCTCAAGCTCATCCCTTTATGTATCCAACCATACCTTTCACCAAATGCTTTTGAACAAAAAAGTATACCAATATCGGTGGTATTGCATACAATAAGGACATAGATGATAAAAGCCCATAATTAACTACACCGTGCTCTCCATAGGTAGTAAAAATTCCCACCGACAACGGCATTAATGTCATCTTGCGTAGTAGAATAAATGGTATCAGGAATTCACCCCATGCAGACATAAATGTCATAAACCATGCCACAACTAAACCAGGTCCACATTGAGGAAGAACTATGTAAAAAATCGATTTCCATTTACTACAACCATCGATCCATGATGCTTCCTCAAAGGTAATGGGAATCGTATCATAAAAACCTTTCAGAAGCAGGAGTGAAAAGGGAATACCAAGGATACTAAGAGTTAAAATCACGCTTAAATGCGTGTTTAATAGCTTAAGCTTTACAAAGATTAAATATACGGGGAGTATGAATGTAGATACAGGCACAACTCTCAAAAACACAAATCCATACAGCAAAAAATATCTTCCAAAAAAACTCATCCTGGAAAATGGATATGCCGCCATAGTGGAGAGGAAAACCACAAGAGTTGCAGTTGAAACTGCGATGAGCAAACTGTTTAATATCCAACGTAACGGCCGCCCTGAGAAGGCCCTATGAAAGTTTTCCATCGTTACCCTTGTTGGTATTTTTGCGGTAGGGCTACTAGCAGCCGGATCTAAAGAAGCAAGGAAAAGCCAACTTAAAGGTATAAGCGTAAATATAAATATTATTATTAAAATAATATGGATAGCTATAGTTTCGGGATACCTCATTATTTACACCTTTTCTAACCTTCTAAGTAAGATTAAATAACCGATACATATCATACCTACTATGGCTGTCATAATGAAAGATGCAGCGGCTCCATATCCAATTTTATAGAGGCGGAAGGCTTCGTTATAAACGAATACCGGATATATTTCTGTAGCATGGCCTGGACCTCCGCCTGTTAGACCGAAGACAAAAGTAAAGTAGCCAAAGGTCCATATGGTTATTAAAAGAAGATCTACCAAAATTACCGGTGCAGCTAAAGGCAAAGTTATGTATCTGAATTTCTGCCATGATGAGCATCCATCTATATCCGCAGCTTCATAAATTTGAGGCGGAATTGTTTCAAGGGCCGATAGAAACAGTATCATGGAGAAAGCTGTACCACCCCAAATATTGCCAATTATACATACCGCCAAAGCTTTTTCGCTGAACCACCTAACAGAGGAGACTCCAACTAATCCTAAGATGCTGTTTAAGGTGCCCTCATAGTGAGCGAATGCTCCCCATGTATAAACCTTCACTATGTCTGGAATAATCCAGCAGAGGGTAACAGCTACTGCTACCGCTGATTTAATCTTTACGCCTTTCTGGCTCATTAGCACAGCTAAAAATAGTCCTAATACACATTGACCAGCTACCACAGATGCCGTATAAATAACCGATTTTATAAGGGAATTAAAAAAAAGGGGATCTTTAAAAAGCCTCTCATAATTTCTCAAACCAATAAATTGAGGTGACTTTGCTGTTGGTCCAAGCAGCATTATATCGGTAAAACTTGCATAGATTGCCCATCCCACTGCAACTAAGAAAAAAATTAAAAAAATTAAGGTGGGGGAGAGCATTGATACTATTAATTTGTTGTTCTCCCTCACCTAATTCACTCCCTATCTGATAGTCTCAACTTTATCTTTTCCGAATTCCTCGATCAATCTATCATTGTACCACTCCATGGCTTCAGCAGCACTAAGGCCATCTACAGCTACTTTCTCCATAGCTTGCTGAACGTAGTGTGACACTGTGGTGTATCCGGCAACCGCATCCCGGTAAGTTGAATAAGGAAGGAGGTTTCCTATCTCCCTTAAAAACTCGTTCTTTCCATATTCCGGAATTTCGGCTGAATCCTTTCTCATAGATAACTTTCCAGCTGCCCCAAGCCATTTCGCTAATCTTTCCTTGCTGTTGAGTATTCTCAAGAATTCCCAGGCCAGATCTGGATTCTTCGTTTCCTTCTTCATGGCTACCGTCCATCCACCAGAAATGGTCTGTATAGGAGGTGTACCGGGGTCACCAGACCCGGGAAGTGGGGCCAAACCAAGAAAGTCTGCTCTCTGCTCTTCTGGTGGTCGTATTGCTTCTGGCCAGAATTCGGCCCATTCCCAAGCACCTCCCTGACCGATCCCCATTTTGCCTTCTCGCATCAGCCTTCTCCACTCACCCCAAACGTCTGGAGCATACATGGCCTCAGTCGGACATAGTTTCCGTACGAAAAATATCTCGCGGTAAAAGTTAAGGGCACGCTCAATTGCAGGGCTGCTTCCGATCCACTTTCCCGTGGTGTAATTCCATAGTCTATTACGATCACCTTCTGAGGTATCGGCTCCCAGAATTTCCGAGTAAATCCCACAGCAAGTGGCACCTTCTCCCCACTTAGTTCCCATGGGGATGTATAGTGGATATTCAACATCTGGTAAACTCTCTTTGATTCTTTCAGCGGTTTCCAATACCTCATCCCAATCCTTCGGCTTCCATGGCATCGGTATGCCCGCCTTCTCAAAATTGGGTTTCCAATACCACAA
>WJOQ01000353.1 GCA_009618505.1 Clostridia bacterium
AATCGTTATCCTGGTAGGAATAAAGCTCTTGAGGAGAGAAGAGACATTCAATCTCCCGGCGGGCAGAACCTGGCGAATCTGACCCATGCACAATATTTCTTCTCCCATCAGAAGCGTATTCTCTTCGAATTGTCCCTGGATTCGCCTCTTCTGGCACTCTCTCTCCTATTAGTTCTCTCACTCTCTGCACCACTCCCTTTCCTTCCGCTACCAGGGCTACCGAAGGAGCAGTGAGCATAAACTCTATCAAGCCGGGAAAGAAATTTTTGTCTTTGTGAGGATGGTAGAGTTCTTCTGCTTTCTTCTCTTCAAAACTAAGCATCTTAAGACCAACTATTCTAAATCCTTCCTTTTCTATTCTTTCTATTACCTCACCTACCAATCTTTTACACACTCCATCTGGTTTGATTAATACGAGAGTTCTCTCCATCCGTCTGTCCCTTCCCTATATTTTTTTCCCTTCACGAGAAAGAGCAATCTTTCCTGTTCTAACTAACTTCTTAATTCCAAAAATCTTCAAAAGAGCAAGTATCCCTTTGATTTTCTCTTCTGTTCCCGTAATCTCTATAGTAAAACTAAGAGGGTCAATATCAACGATCTTGGCTCGAAAAATATCCACTATCCGCATTATTTCTGCCCTATCTGCCCTTCGAGCATTCACCTTTACCAGTATCAATTCTCGCTCTACTATATCTTGTCCCCTTAAGTCCACCACCTTAATTACATCAACCAGCTTATGTAATTGCTTAATGACCTGCTCGATAATCTGGTCATCACCGGGAACTACCATAGTTATACGAGAAACAGTAGGGTCCTCTGTCTCTCCTACAGCAAGACTATCAATGTTAAATCCTCGAGCACTAAAGAGAGAAGTAATCCGAGCCAGAATTCCAAAGCGATTTTCTACCTCAATAGAAATGATATGTCTCATCGTTTTTTCCTTATCTTCATCAAATAGGTGTTCCCTCGAACTTAGTCAACTGACGGAACCTTTCCATCAGTCTCTTGGTGACAGGGCCAGCTACGCCCTTTCCAATAGTTCTTCCATCCACCCTGGTGACTGGTATAACCTCAGCAGCTGTCCCGGTGAGGAAACATTCATCACTGTTATAAAGAGCAAATGGGGTAAAGATATTTTCCTGGACCGAAATCCCCTCTTTTTGTGCTATTTCTATAACTACATCCCGGGTAATTCCGCTGAGAATACCTACCCATACAGGAGGGGTAGTTAGACTTCCATCTTTGACAATGAATATATTATCTGCGGTACATTCAGCCACATAGCCATCTTTATTTAACATTATGGTCTCGGGCACTCCTTCGCGATTGGCTTCTATCTTGGCCAGAATATTATTGAGATAGTTCAAAGATTTAATCCGGCAATTCAGAGCCGAGGGAATATTTCTCCGTGTAGAAGCAATAATTACTTCCAGTCCTTTCTCATAAAGCTCTTCTGGATACATGCTTATCTTATCAGTAATAATAATGAGTTCCGCCTGAGGACACTTGCGAGGGTCTAAACCCAGGTTACCTTTCCCCCGGGATACTACTAATCTAATATAGGCATCCTTTAACTCATTCTTTCTCAGACTCTCCAATATTTTTTCCTTTAGCTGCCCCCGGGAAAGAGGGATTTCTAAACAGATGGCCTTGGCTGATTCCCATAATCTCTGCAGGTGCTCCTCCAGGCGGAAAACCTTTCCTCCGTAAGCACGTATCCCCTCAAAAACACCATCTCCATAGAGAAATCCATGGTCAAAAACAGAAATCTTTGCTTCATCTTTAAGAACATACTCTCCGCTCACATAAACCCATTTACCCATTTTGCCGCTCCTCATTTACATCTTGACATAACCTTATCCTACTTATTTAGGACGCATTTGGGGAAAGAGAATTACATCTCGAATGGAAGCAGAATCGGTTAGAAGCATAACCATTCGGTCTATTCCTATCCCCAAACCAGCCGTAGGAGGCATTCCATACTCCAATGCCTCCAGAAAATCCTCATCCAATGAGTTTTCTCTTGTTTTCACCTCTAATAATCGCTCCCTTTGTTCAAGGGGGTCATTTAATTCTGAGTAAGCATTACCTAGCTCCTCTCCTCCTACAAATATTTCGAACCTTTCTATTAAAGAGGGATTATCTTTTTTTCTCTTAGCCAGGGGAGAAGTAGAAGAAGGGTAATCAAATATGAATGTGGGTTGAATTAACTCAGGAACGACATGTTTGTCCAGGAGATGCTCCATTATCTGCTCGTTTCTTAACCCCTCTACTTCTAAGCCAGACTCAGTAGCTACTTTTCTTACTTCTTTTTCATCGTCATAATCAACCTCAACCCCTCCTATCTCTTTAAGTGCATCGTTGAAGGCTATCCTTTTCCAGGGAGGGGAAAGGTCAATCTTCTTTCCCTGGTAGTCTATTTTTAGAGTTCCTTTTGCCTTCTTTGCTATCTCACAGATGAGTTCCTCTGTGAAAGTCATCATTCTTGTGTAATCACTATAAGCAGAATAGACCTCCAGCATAGTGAATTCGGGGTTGTGGAATCTATCCATTCCCTCATTTCTGAAATTTCTATTGAGCTCATAGACTTTTTCTATTCCTCCCACCACCAATTTCTTAAGATAGAGTTCAGGAGCAATGCGTAGATAGAAGTCCTGCTTTAGAGCCTGGTGATGAGTTTTGAAGGGCCTGGCTGTAGCCCCTCCAGGAATAGGCTGCATCATAGGAGTTTCTACTTCTAGAAATCCCCTTTGATTTAAAAAATCCCTTATTAATCTTACTATCAGTCCGCGCTGTAAAAAGACTGTCTTCACCTCAGGGTTAGATAATAGGTCCAGGTAGCGTTTTCGATAGCGAAGTTCTATATCCTGTAGTCCATGCCACTTCTCTGGAAGAGAACGAAGAGACTTGGCTAGAAGAGAAAATTGGAGAATTTGCACAGTCACCTCACCCGTTCTTGTCTTAAAGACTGTACCTTTTACTCCAATTATATCTCCCGGGTCCAACTTC
>WJOQ01000152.1 GCA_009618505.1 Clostridia bacterium
CCAATTGCAAATATGAAAAGATGAATCAATTTTTGCCTCGCCAGTAGTGGATAATTACCATTTTTCAGCCGGAAAGTCAAGAAATACCGAAGGACAATTTCTTCCGTCGCTGGACAGTAGCCTTTTATTATTTCTGCTCAGCTTCTCGTTTCGGGAAAAATATAAACTCGTCGTTTTACTCCTCAGACAGTATATTTTTCTTTATCCTCAACTCGAAACCTCGTTAAGGTTGCTCCTATAAGGCTTCTTCAGAAAAGGTCCTTCGGTAGATGCGTAAGGAAGAAAAGCCCCAGGACAATTTCTCGTATATCGTAAGAAAAAAGGGGGGATTTCTCCCCCCTTTTTTCTATTAGGTAATAAATAGAATCAATTCTATGGTCCACCTCTTCCTATGTCACCCTTGTCGGTTGCACTTGTAGCAAGGGACCAGCCAGCAACACCAGCACCGATACCGTAATAGGTCTCCTCTCCAGTCGGATTCACGCCGTTAGGCCCTCCCAGTTCACCGGCGATAAGATCCGCATCTGCCATGCTAAAACCTTCAGTTGCATCTGTTACATCTTCTTCCAAATCCGGTCCATTAGAGACGATTAACCAGGCGCTTGGTGTAGTAGCATCATTGACGTAGTATCTGTAAGGTCCATCGCCAGCATCGAAAGGATCTTCCGGTATACTGGTGATGTATTTCTTGAGGTCAGCTACATCTGCCAATGTTTCACCCTCACCAAGTACCGGATATTTGTTTTCATCGGTAAAGTACATTTCCAGTCCGTCAGCGATGGTTCTCATATCGGCGAATGCTCGAGTCACCCTGGCTGTTGTTCGAGCTCCCAAGAATCTAGGAATAGCAATGCCGGCTACTATGCCGATAATAGCTACTACGATAAGGAGCTCTATCAGGGTAAATCCTTTTTCTTTTTGCCAAAATCTCTTCATACTTTTCTCACCTCCTTTCCTTTTTTAGCGTTTAGCGCATAGCGTTTAGTTTTTTATCCACTATCGGCAATACGCTATGGGGTAGCTTCTTGTTTTCTCTATTCGCTGTACGCTAGTTTTAATATTAGAACCGTCCCCTTTTCTTTTCCCTTTTCTTGTTTTTTCCTTTTCTTGAACTTAGACTCCTTTTTGTTTTCGAGATACTAGATACGAGATACTAGATACGAATTTATCCTCCAATGTGCTCGAATACGCTGAAATAAGGTAGATACATAGCAATTACAGCTATACCTACAGTTACACCCAGGAAACCCAGCAAGAGAGGTTCTATCAGGCTGGCTAGAGAGTCAACTGTTGTTTCTATCTCATGGTCATAAAAATCAGAGATTTTGTTGAGCATCTGATCCAGAGCTCCTGTTTTTTCTCCTACTGATATCATACTCACCACCATGGGAGGAAACACAGGGCAATTACTGAGTGGCTCAGCAATAGTCTCCCCTTCTTTCAAGGAAGATTTTGCCTCCATTATTGCCTTTTCAATAACTTTATTTCCAGATGTCTTCGCAGTCATGTCAAGGCTGTCCAGTATAGGGACTCCGCTGGTGAAGAGAATAGCTAAAGTTCTGGTAAATCTGGATAAGCAAATCCGGTGATAAAGCTTTCCAATTACAGGTATTTTTAGTTTTACCACATCTATCAGATACCCTACTCTCTCATATTTTTTGGGCAGATAATAATAAACAAAGCCGAAGGCTCCTATAATTAGGATAACAAAGTAGAACTTTGTTCTTACGAAATTGGATAAGTCAAGTATAACTTGAGTGATAAGAGGGAGTTCGGCCTGGAAAGAATCCTGAAAAAGGCTTTGCATCTCAGGTAGAACAAGAAAGACGAGAGCACCAATCAGTCCCAAGGCCATCAGCATAACAAATACCGGGTAGCGAAGAGCGGCTTTTACCCGTTGTGCTATATTTTCCATAGACTCTAGATAGCCAGTCAATCTGGTCAGGACGATATTAAGAACACCTCCTGCTTCTCCAGCTTTTACCATATTGTGAATGAAAGAAGAGAAGATTTTGGGATGCTTGGCCATAGCTTCCGATAAAGGCATTCCTGCTTCTACATCTTTTTTTACCTGGACAATCCCTTCTCTTAAAACAGCATGGTTAGTTTGACGTATCATAACATCTAATGCTTGTACTACAGGAAGCCCGCCAATAATAAGGGTAGCAAATTGACGAAGGAAAATAATTATTTCTTTATTTTTCACCTGAAACATAAAGAGCTTTCCAGTCTGGGTTGAGTTTTTCCTTGAGAAACTGGACAGACCATGTTTCTTCTTAAGAGAAATAATGGTTAAACCTCTGGGTCTTAATTGAGCAAAAGCTTCTTTGGTGCTATTTGCTTCTATTATTCCCTTTGTTTTTCTTCCTTCTCGGTTCAAAGCGAGGTAATGGTAGCTAATCATTCTTCTTTTCTTTCGTTCATAAACCGCCGGTTACTCTGGCAAACTCTTCCAGGGTGGTTTCTCCCCGGAGCACCTTGGCCAGGGCGTTTTCTTTTAGGGGGACCATTCCCTTGGCAATAGCAACTTTTCTGATTTTATTGCTAGAAGCTTTCTCTAAAATCAACTCCCGGATGTCACTATCAACTTCTAGTGCTTCCATGACGGCCATTCTTCCCATATAGCCGGTATTGTTACAAATAGAACAACCTTCTGCTTTGAATAAGGGCGATTTTTTTTGGTCTCTATTTTCTATATTTAATTCCTTCAATAAGGTGGGAGAAGGTTCGTCTTTGTCAGCGCAATGTCTGCACACTCTTCGCATTAATCTCTGTGCTCCCACGAAAGTAACGGCACCAGTGACAAGGAAAGGCTCTACTTCCATATTAATTAATCTGGCTATGGCACTAGGTGCATCATTGGTGTGTAGAGTAGTAAAGAGGAGATGTCCGGTTAAAGCAGCTTTAATTCCTATGTCGGCTGTCTCTTTGTCCCTCATTTCTCCCAGCATTATTATATCTGGGTCCTGGCGGAGAAAAGCACGCAAAACACGAAGCT
>WJOQ01000100.1 GCA_009618505.1 Clostridia bacterium
CACAGTTTACGCAAGTCTTGGGGCTATGCAGCCTATTCTCAGGGAGTCCGGATAGAAGAGATAATGAAGAAGCTGGGC
Organism: Clostridia bacterium; assembly: GCA_009618505.1. The sequence continues at coordinate 79 of WJOQ01000100.1, forward strand.
CACGCAAGCCCGGGAGTTACCTTAAGATACATAGGGATTGAACAAGAGGACACCCACAAGCTAGAGGAGCAGATATGTCTATGAATAAGGGATCAAAGAACAAGATAGTTTACTATGACCCCGATAGTAACCTGGTTCAATGCCTCAAGTGCGGTTACATCTGGCGAGCCTGGTTCAGAGAATACAGGAACTTTGACATTGAGAAGTGTCAATGCCCGAATGGTTGCGAGCAAAAGTTAGGCTGATAGTGTAGTCAAATTTATCATCAAAGACGATTTAAGGGCTATTTTAGGCACAGTTTTGACTAGAGGCATATTAATACTCAAAGGAGAGAAGATATATAGCATAGAGCGATACAGAGTTTAGACATTTTGCTAAAGTTGAGGGGGTTGACAATCTATTTTTTTCGATTATAATAAACAAAATAGAGGATAATAATGAGAATAACAATTAGAGGTAAAACCTATAGCGTTAGCAAAGAAGAGGTAGAGGAAAAACTGAGAGACGTTGAGCCAGAAGAAGAAAGAAGAGCTAGATACTTTATAGAAATTGGAGGAAAAGAATTTCCTATTAAGCAAGTATTAAACCAAACCTTAAATCTTCCTAAGCTCGCATTTAGTAGCCAAGATGCGTTTATTGTTTTGGAGAAATTAGGTTTTGAAATAACTAAGAGAAACTAAGAAAATTAACTCCACATCAGTAAAGTGGCAATTCTTTGATAAAGCTGGATAAGTAGCCCAAAGTGATGGGTTACTTCGCAGTCTTTGGCCTTAAAAGAAGGTAAAAGCCTTCTAACCTGTAAGTTGAGCAAGAAGCTGCATTCTCGCCATACTGGAGTGCCTATTGGTGCATTCCAGTATGGTTGGGGGTGACGGTCTTGACGGATTTACTTACAGGTTGCCGGCGAGATTGTTACCCCCTTTTTTTTAAAAGGGGGAAGCTAAAATTTAACTGGTAAGGAGAGAAAAATTAAGTTAGATCTCTTCCCCCAAAAAGGTAAATTTCAAAGGATAGGTAATGCTTTTATGCGTTGCCTATCCTTTTTTTATTTATTTGTAAAGGAGCCTATGGGAATATCAGGGAGAATACTATCCTGCGCCCGCGGGCAATGCCTGCCCTGAGGCTTTGGTCCGCAGGCTCCTTTGCCCGGAGGGAGAATAGGTATTTATAAGAAAATTAAGAAGCTAAAAATAAGGCCCGAAGGGAGGTGAAAAGAGGTAGGTCGTTAGCTGGGAGATAAGGGAAGGTTTTTCAAGAAGAGAAGTGTCGAAAGGTTAGTTTCTCTTTCAGGAGCTTTCCACAAAAAAAATGAACGATGTCAGAAGGAGTTAAAGATGCGAAAGGGAAATAAGAAAAAATTACTGTTTTTTTTGGGAGTAAGTATCTGCGTCAGCTTAGGTTTTTTGGCTGAAAGCGTATTTGCACAAACAAAGGTCACTTTATGGGGACACAATAATCCAGCTTTTATGAAAGCAACGGAGCTGGTAATAGCCAGATTCGAGAAACAAAATCCAGATATTAAAGTTAACTATCAAGTCTTCCCCTATGACGATTTCAATCAGAAGATGACGGTAGCGACAGCTACTGGAACAGGCCCTGATATGAGCCAGTGTTGGGGTGAGTATGTACCTCGATATATCGATGCTCGTGCTGTTGCCTCTACTCCTAGCTGGGTGATGACGAAAGCGGAGTTCGAGAAAATGATCTATGATCCATCCCGTGGTGCCATAACTTCTGAAGGTAAATTCTACGGGATGCCGCTAGAGTTTAACGTTGGGGATAATGGTATAGTGACTAACTGGGATATGTTTGACGAAGCAGGGATTCCCCATCGTGCCTCTGAGAATTGGGATGAGTTAATTAAGTGGGCAAAGAAATTAACGAAATATGATAGTAAAGGAAACGTTACTCGATGTGGATTTGCTTACACCAGCTCGGATCAGGTTACTTTCATAATGACAAAAACAATGAGACAACTGGGTAGAGACATAAGAGCTAAAGATGGACTTCACTTTGATGTTGATAACCCAATTGCTTACAAGGCTATGGGGTTCCTAGCCGATTTCACCAGGAAGCATAAGGTAAATTCTATTGACATTTGTTACCAGGGAGAAGGAACCGCCCCCCATGAGGTATTTGCGAAAGGGCTAGCAGCAATGGCTGATAGTGGACCCTGGGTTATAGGAGTACTACAGGAAGAACTTCCAGAGCTGGGTTTTGGCTATGTGAACGATCCTCATTTTGGGGAACTACCATACTTCTATGCGGAAAATGGCTGGACAATGATAGTTCTTGAGGGTAGCCCGCACAAGACAGAAAGCTGGAAGGTGATTAAGTCTTTTGCAGAGCTCGAGAATGCAGGGGACTGGAACATAATAACAGGAACTGTGCCGGCAAGAAAGGATATAGCAACAGACCCTGTTCTTTTGGAAAAATTCCCCTGGTTGGAGCCTACTCTGAATATTTTACCCTACGGAAAATGGATAGGTCTCCTAGGTGATAGAGATAGAGTTTTCGTGGATGGATTCTACATGCATGTTATGCAAGCGATACGAGATGAAAAGACTATGGAGGAAGCCTGTAGAGATTTGAATAGTTTTCTCAATGGGGTAATAGATGAGTACCGTTAATTAGTGAATCAGCTGCTCCTTACCTTTTTAAAAAAAAGGTAAGGAGCAGCGAAGAGAGTTTTAAATGAAGAATAGAGTTGAGAGAAGACGGTCTTGGTATAATTTTCCCCATCGTTGGTTTATCCTTTTTTCCTTGCTTCCCGTGCTATTCCTATGGGGGATATCCTACATGTGGCCTGTAGCCTATGGGATATGTTTAAGTTTTACTAAATACAATCTTCTTCGTCCCCCTAGATTTATCGGATTAGGTAACTTTTTTGCTCTTTTGCAAGATCCTATATTCAAAAAGTCCTTAAAAGCAACGGTTCTTTTTGCATGTTATGCGGTGCCAATAAATATTGTTATTACTTTCCTCATCGCTTTGGCATTAAATAGAATAGTCAAGCTGCAAGGTTTTTTTAGAACGATTTACTTTACTCCTGCAACCATGTCATTAGCTATCGTTTCTCTTCTGTGGGCTTTCATTTATGCTTATCCGAAAGGAATAATCAATCAGATATTCCAGCTAATGGGGTTATCCGCACAAAAGTGGCTTACAAGTCCTTTCTTAGCTCTTCCTTCGTTAGTAATAATGATTCTATGGGTGGATATTGGCTATAATGTCATATTGTTTATTGCTGGTCTGCGAGGCATACCGAACCATTTCTATGAGGCAGCTCAAATTGATGGAGCGAACAACTGGCAATTATTTTGGAATGTGACAATGCCCTTACTCCGTCCTACTCTTTTATTCGTTGTTGTAATGACTTCTATATGGTATTTTCAGGTCTTTGCTCCTATGCAGATTATGACTGGGGGAGGGCCTAATTATTCTACGAACGTATTACCTTTGTATGTTTATAATAATGCTTTTGCGTATCTCAAGATGGGTTATGCCTCGGCCTTATCGATAATTTTATTTACCTTCATCATTATTCTTACGTTAGTTTATTTTAAGGTTCTTCAGCAAAAATGGGAGTATTGAGAGCAGGAGACAACTAAATGAAAAAAATAAATAGCAGAGCTTTACCAATGAGAGCTTTATTGTATATTGTTTTAACTATAGGTGCTTTTTTGATGATATTCCCTTTTCTCTGGGCTATATCTACCTCTTTTAAAACAATGTCAGAGATACTGTGCACACCCCCTACTTTCTGGCCTCAACATCCTACCCTAAAAAATTATAGTGAGGTGCTTAAAACTATTCCTATTGCTCGATATTATATAAATAGCTTAATAGTAACCTCAATTGCTACTTTAAGCATACTTTTTACTGGTTCCCTTACCGGATACATCTTTGCAAAATTTGAATTTCCAGGTAAAAGAATCCTTTTCTTCTTGATTTTAGGCAGCATGATGATCCCTTTTGCTGTGACTATGGTTCCTTTATTCATAACTTTGAATTTTTTTGGCTTGATTGATAGTTATGGTGCTCTCACTGTGCCTCTTTTGGTCACACCTTTTAGCATTTTCCTAATTTCTCAGTATATCAAAGGTAGTATTCCCACAGAAATGCTTGAGGCCCCACGCATCGATGGATGCTCAGAATTTGGAATTTATGTTAAGATAATACTTCCTCAAATTAAACCTGCTCTTGCTGCTCTGGCCATTTTTAACTTTATGTCTGTATGGAATTTATATATTTGGCCCTTAGTAGCGGTTAACTCAGCTGCGCTTCGTACTCTTCCAGTGGGAATAGCTATGCTGAGAGGTCAATATCAAACAAGATGGGATTTAATTAGCGCAGCTACAGTTCTTGCAGTAGCCCCAGCTCTAGCCATGTTCTTTATCTTGCAAAAACAGTTTGTCAAAGGCATAACCTTGACGGGGATTAAAGGATAGGAGTTTTCTGTAACAAATCGAACTAAATCTACCAGCTTCTTACACAAAAAAAATCAAAAATACGTTGGAACGGAAAATGACTGCAAGGGAGCGAATACTTACTGTGTTGGAAAGAGATATTCCGGATATGGTGCCATGGGCTTTTTATTCTACCCTTATTCCTCAAGGAGAGGTGGAGCGAGAGGCAAGGAACAAAGGATGTGGCATAATTCTATGGAAGCCAGCTTGGAGAATGGAGATGCAAAATATAGAGATATCTGTGAAAGAAGATTGGACGAACGAAAGAATAAAAACAACTGCCTGCACATATCATACACCTTTGGGGGATATATCAGAAAAAATAGAAGAGGATCCAGGATATCATAGCAAGTGGATTAAAGAATATTTAATTAAGAACATACATGATTACAAGATTATGCGATTCATAATCGAAAATACACATTACTATGAAGATTATAACTCTTTTCGAGAGTTCCAAGAGGATCTTGGTGAAGATGGTGTTATTTTCGCGTCTGTAGGACCATCTCCATTACAACGATTACTTAATGAGCTTATGGGAGTTGAAAGATTCTCTCTCGACTTTTATGATCATCCTAAACAAGTCGAAGAGCTTTTACATTTAATAGAGGAAAAACAGGATAAAGTCTTCCATCTTGCTGCTAATTCGCCAGCCAAAATTGTATATTCTGATGACAGTGTTACAGGTAATATTACTGAACCTCGGTTATTTAAGAAATATTGCCTTCCTTTTTACAATAAACAAGCTGAACTCTTACACCAAAAAAATAAAATCTATGGAGTACATATGGATGGAAAATTAAAATGCTTACGAGATCTTATCAAAGAAGCAAAAAATGATTTAATCGACTCTTTTACTCTTCCCGAGCAGGGAGGAGATTTTCCACTCGAAGAAGCAAGAAATATTTGGGAAGATAAAGTAATTGCCATGAACTTTCCAGCTTCTATCAGCTTAAAAGGAAGAGATGAGGCTAAAAAATTCATGCTTAAATTGTTCAAAAGGATATTCCCAGCTAAAAATTTCATGGTACAGATCAGTGAGGATTTACCTCATATGTTTTGGAAAGACATTATCCTTATTTTAGGTGAAATAATTCCAAAACTCGAGACTGCTGAGCACTATATAATTAGGAGCGGCAGAGCCGCAGAGAGAGAAATTGAAGGGAATAAAGGATGGCCTATATAAATGACGAGAGAACAGCCGAGATAAAGAATGCCCTGGCTGTTATTTTGAGAGCCTCGTTTGACAGTAAACAGCAGGATAGGCTTGAGGATATAGTCAGGCAAGTGGGAAGGATTGGTGGACTGCTGGAGAAAAAAAGGCTTTGATATAGGCTGATACAGGCACTTTGACAGGGGAAGACGAGTTATATGACCTGGGAAGAATGGAAGGCCTTCCATCGGCCTAATTTTATCAAGCCAGTTAAGGGATAAAGAGATTTTATTATTCTCTTGACAGACAGAATAAATTTGATACAATATTACTGACCAACATAAACGACTAACATATAAAAGACTAATAAAACGACGAACATAGAGAAACCAAGGTAAAAAGGGGTTTTCTTTGTTCGTCTTTTTTTATTAGATATTCGGGGAGGGTGACAATTCCTTATACACCGAAAAAAGCATTTCTGAGCCCTGATCCTATAAGACGTCAGAACCAGTTGGCTAACCTCAAACAGAATTGGGGTAAGAGCAGGCTGCGAAGGATAAAGGGGAATCTGCCGGAGTGGGATATCGAAGCCTATGCTGGAGATATAGTCAAATTCTCAGAACAGTTCGTGATCCCTGAAACGCAGGCTCCGATAGTCTTGGAGAATTGGCAGGTAGATAACTTTTTCAAGCCGGTATTCTATGGAGAGGAAAAGCCCAGTCTGATACTCCTATCTTTATGCAAGAAAAATGGAAAAAGTTGTCTGTCTGCCCTCTGCGTATTATATGTATTTTTCTGTGGCGAGCCACTAAACGAAATTTTCATTTGCGCCCATGATAGAGATCAAGGTAACCTAATTATTTTTAACAAGGTCAAGATGGCGGTGCAGTTCAATCCTATGATGATGGTTCAATGTAAGATCAGGGAAGATTATATAGAGCATATCAAGACTGGAACTGTGATCAGGGTACTCCCAAACGATTGGAGATCTAGCGCCGGATTAAACCCCGGGATGATAGTTATAGATGAATTATTCGGTTTCGATTTAGAGGCAGCAGAAAGATTTTATAACGAGCTGCAGTTAGGACCTACTAGGAAGGATCCTCTGACCCTGATAACCAGCACGGCAGGATATAGTGAAGAAGGGTTATTATGGGAGTTGTGGCAGAAGGGTCTGAAGAATATAAAAGGTGATCCTAATTACAACCCCGATTATTACTCGTTTATCAGTCACGATAATCTGGCCTCCTGGGTGACGGATAAGTGGTTATCGAAGCAGAGAAAGAAGATGAGAAAGTCATTATATAAGCGTCTGCATTGTAACGAATTTACATCAGGAGAAGAGGCTTTTATCAGCGATGATGCCTGGCAAGCCTGTGTTGACCGCAAACATCGGCCTATGCTACCGAATAAAGAGATCAGCATTGTTGTCGGCGTGGATGCCTCATACAAAAAGGACTCAACGGCTTGCGTGGCCGTGACCAGAAGAGAGGATAAGATTGTCTTGGTGGCTCACAGGAGTTGGCAGCCGACGAAAAAAGAGCCGTTTGACCTCGAGGCGACGATAGAGGCTTATATCAAGCAATTAGCTGAGGACTATGTAGTCAAAGAGGTTCGATACGATCCTTTTCAAATGCACCGATCAGCAACTACCCTGGCAAAAAATGGGATAAATATGGTTGAGTTCCCTCAGACTCAGGATAGGCTTACTTCTATGAGCCAGAATCTCTTTGATTTAATCTCAGGGGGGAATCTAGTTTTATACGAAGATAAAGAGATGAGGTTGGCAGCGCAAAGGAGCGTTGCCATAGAAAGCAGTCGCGGTTGGAGGATCGTCAAAAAAAAAGCCTCTCATAAGATTGACCTGATTATTGCTGGGGCTATGGCAGCATTAGGAGCTACCGAGCAAAGGGCGAAGAGAAAAGGGAGGGTATATATCGTAGGAGATTAACTAAAATGGATGATCATATAATTGAGACCAAATTCTTCCAAGGAATTTTGGATAGGGCCAACCGGAGGATCAGGAGAATGGCCACAAGGTTTAGCCTTAAAAGTGAGGATCAATTGGTAGAGGAAATTGACGAGGACGGGCCCGACTCTGATGGTCTTGACTGAGATAATCTTGAAAGGGATGATGAAGTATGGGGGAAATTGAGCAAACCATAAAAGAGATAAGGCAGAGGATTGAGGACCTCAAAAAGAGAAGCGAAATCCAGAAGCGTCTTGGGGAGATAAGGGAGAGGATTGAGAAGCTGGAGAATGAGCCGGGCAAGAGAAAAAGTCTGGATGGCTGCTATGATATAGAGAAGGGAGAGATCAAATGGCCCTCTTTCGAGGGATTGTTTGAGGGACCTTATTAGGAGATGATTATAAGATGGGTAGGAAGTTAAGAGATCTGGAAATAGACGAAATTTCATTAGTGGACAAAGCAGCCACAGGTAAGAAGTTTATGATTATTAAGAGTGCGGAGGTGATTGCATTGAAAGAAATAGCTGATTTAATAGAGGAGTTTAGTGATGAGGTCTTTGACGAGACTTTCGGGAGAGGGGACTTTGAGAAAAAGGACATCTCCCAGCCAGTCAAGGATGAGCTAAAAAAGGCTCTGGAATCCATAAATAAGTATAGGGAAGATCTTCCTTCCGATTTAAAATCGGGTATGGATCTTCTCCTGAAATTTGTGGCGGTATCTTATGGGCTCCCACCCGGGAAAAAGAAACTGGCTAAGGGGATTAAATATTGGCCTTCCTTTGGCTTTAATGGAGAAGAGAAAGAGGCCGTGGAAAAGAAAAACAAGGGACGGCGGGACGGTCCTTTCCCTAATCTAACCGCTCAGATTTTCGGGACCGAAGAAGGAGAGGACTAGTCAACAATAGCTAGTCAACTTAGGGAGGTGAAGCAAATTTGAGTAAAATTGCTGACAAGATAGCTATGTCTGAACGCAAACTTGAGGAAACAAAGGCTAAGTTTGAGGCTGATAAGGCCGATCTGACGAGTTTGATTAAGCAACGGGCCAAGTTGGAAGCAGAGGCGGTTCTCGACAATAATAAGCAAGATGCCAAAAGAATCACTGAGATTGACAGACAGAGAGACAAGTTGCGGTCCCAGATTGAGATTTACCCTAGTTTGATCAAGGAGATAGAATCAAGGCTTGAGGGTTTGAGGAAAGAGAAAGAAGAGGGGATCCTCAGGGAGAACTTGACCAAACAAAGAAAAATTGGCCATAAAGTCGAGGAGTTGTCTCAGGAGCTAGGCACTCTACTGGAAAGAGCCAACGAGGCTAATGTTAAATTGCAGAAATACCACTCAAAATACCTTGAATTGCATAAGCTAACCAACCAGGATGTCATTACAAAGCCAATAACCAGCGGCTCCCATGGATGGTTGAGGATATTAACAGCGGTTATAAATAGCGAAGTGAAAGGAGGAGGGGGGCGAATTAGCCCGCGGTATATGGGTGGACCTGCACCACCAATTTAAGAAATATAAAGCCCCTGGCGTCCAGCTTCTGGAGGTAACGAGGCCGCCATTGAGGCCATGCCAGGGGAATCTGATCTTATGGCCTCATAAAACCTCGCAATCCGGGGGTGATAGCAAGCAATCGCCCCCGGGAGTAGTTCTTTCATTTCGTTCTTCCGGGAGAGCTCTCCGGAGGAACCACCTCTGCCCGGCTTGAGTCTTGGCTTTCTCTCAGGCCGGGCAAAATAGGAGGCAAAAATGAAGCAATTTGAGACAATTTTGAACTTAAGGGGGGAAAAG
>WJOQ01000397.1 GCA_009618505.1 Clostridia bacterium
AAAAGAGAAAAAATCGAGGCTCAAAATGAGGCCGATAATATAATATATGCTACAGAAAAAGCTCTTAAGGATCATGGAGACAAAATTGGTGATGATGAGAAAAAGAGTATACAGGACGCTTTGGAGGAACTGAAAAAGGTCAAAGATACCGGAACCCCGGATGAAATAAGAGAAAAGATAAAGAAACTGGGCGAGGTCTCTCAAAAGCTGGGCCAAGCCGCATATCAGCAAGCCGCTGGACAGGAAGCCGGGGGAGGAGAACAGACTCAAGAGAAAAGCGAAAAAGCTCAAGAAAAGAAAGGAAAAGAAGGCGAAGATGTGACTGATGCTGACTACGAGGTAGAAAAGTGAGGATTGGATTTAATGGCAAAAAGAGATTATTATGAGATATTGGGTATTTCGCCTAATGCTTCTTCTGAAGATATAAAAAAAGCTTATCGTCGTCTGGCTGTTAAATATCACCCCGATAAGAATCGGGAAAATTCTAAGGAGGCAGAAGAGAAATTCAAAGAAGTATCTGAAGCATATAAGATTCTTTCTGATGGGGAAAAGAGAAAAATCTATGACCAATATGGACACGCAGGATTACAGGCTGACGTAGGGGCAGGAGGCGGAGGGTTCACTGGGTCCAATTTTGATCCCTTTACGATTTTCAATGAGGTCTTCGGGCAGCGGTCCTCTTCTGGTGGCGGTGGAGGTATTTTCGATAATTTTTTTGGTGGCAGAACTGGCGTCAGAGAAGGTCAACCAGGCTCAGACCTTCAGTATAGTCTAGAGATTACCTTCAAGGAAGCTGCCTTCGGGACAGAAAAGGAAATCCAGATTCCCCGCTATGAAACCTGTTCTAATTGTAGAGGAAACGGCGTTAAACCCGGTTCTAGTCCTCAAACCTGTCCTAGTTGTGGAGGAACAGGCTCTATAGCTGTTTCGCAAGGGTTTTTCTCTATGTCTAGAACCTGTACTCAGTGTCATGGAAGAGGTACTGTTATCAAAGATCCCTGCAAAGAATGTCGCGGCTCGGGAAGAGTGCGCAGAACTCGCCGGGTTAAAGTCAAAATACCGGCCGGGATAGATAATGGGTCTCATCTTAGACTAACAGGTCAGGGGGAGGCTGGTTTGAGGGGAGGTCCGGCAGGAGACCTCTATATTGCTATTCGGGTAAAAGCCCATCCCATATTCAAGAGAGAAGGAGATACTGTCATCTGTGAAATTCCTATTACTTTCACCCAAGCTGCTTTAGGAGGAGAAATCAGGGTACCCACTTTGAACGGTAGAGCAAGGTTGAAAGTTCCTTCTGGAACCCAGACCAACAAAATATTTCGTCTACGGAAAATGGGTATCCCCCATTTACATTCCTCAGGAAGAGGAGATCAGTGGGTAAAGGTAATTATAGAGACACCGGTAAACTTATCAGCCGAACAGAAACAACTTCTCAAGAGACTTGAGGAAGTGGGGCGAGGCAACGGTCAGCCAAAAGCTAGAGATTTCTTCGATAAAGTTAGACAGATTTTTGGGGATTAATGAAAAATGGATAAGGTAGCTTTGGCCACTCTGGGTTGTAAGGTAAATCAATACGAAACAGAGTTAATACGGGAGCAGCTGGAAAAATCCGGTTTCAACCCGGTCTCCTTTGGAGAAAAAGCAGGGCTATATATAATCAATACCTGTAGTGTAACTGAGAAGGCAGCTCAAAAATCTATTGAGTTAATCAAAAAAGCTAGAAACAGGTCATCTTTACTGGTAGTTACTGGTTGTTATGCTGAAGCGGAAAAAGAGAAGCTGAGAGAGATGTTTCCCTGGATTGATTTGGTGGTAGGAAATAAAGAAAAATCAAATATAGGCAATATAATCAATGGAAATGGAAAAAATCATCAGGAGAAGGAAACTTATATTGGAGGTTTTAATGCTCACAATAGAGCTTTCGTTAAGGTAGAGGACGGATGTAATCAATTTTGTACTTATTGCATAATCCCCTATGTGCGAGGAAAGGAAATCCGTAGTCGTTCTTTGTCTGAAGTTCTCCGGGAGATGGAAAATCTGGCTGAACAAGGATTCAAAGAGATAGTTTTAACAGGAGTCAATTTAGGGCTGTACGGAACTGACCTAAATCCTCAAGTCAAGTTGGTGGGTCTTTTAAAGAAAGCAGAATGTCTAAAAGAAAAGACAAGAATAAGGCTGAGTTCTCTAGAACCTCATCTTCTTTCTATGGAGCTGATAGATTTCATAGCTCAGTCTCCCTGGATATGTCCTCATCTTCACCTTCCTTTACAGAGCGGAGATGCAGAAATTCTTAAGAAAATGGGAAGGAGATATACCCTGGAAGAGTACAGGAGACTACTAAGAAAAGTGAGAAAGAAAATTCTTTCTGTAGCTATAACCAGTGACGTTATGGTAGGTTTTCCAGGAGAGGAAGAATCAAATTTTAGTAATACTTATCGTTTTTTAGAGGAAATGAAGTTTAGTCGACTCCACATATTCAGGTTCTCTCCCCGTAAGGGGACCAGGGCTTATTCCATCAAACCTGGCATAGAAGAAAAGGTAAAGAAAGAGAGAAGTAAGTTACTGAGAGATTTAGGGAATAAGCTTTCTCAGGATTTCGCCTCTCAATTCTTAGGTAAGACTCTAACAGTTTTAGCAGAAGACCAACCAGATACTGAAAGTGGATTACTTCTTGGCTATACAGAAAATTATATCCCTGTTCTTTTTAAAGGGAAGGAAGAGTTAAAAAACAAACTCATCAGAATAAGACTAAGCGAGATAAAAGAAGGAAGAGCACTGGGAAGAGTAGAGGAACTACTTCAGTGAGACAACCTCAGAGATTAAGGGATTTAGACAAAGATGAATACCAGAGAATCTTAAAAAGAGCGGATGTAAAAATAGAGGATACCCTTTCGGCCATTATTCCTATAGTGAAGGAAGTGGAGAAAAGAGGCGATGCGGCAGTAACCAAATTCACCGCTCAATTTGATGGAGTTGA
>WJOQ01000377.1 GCA_009618505.1 Clostridia bacterium
CGTGGGATCTTCCAGAAGAAATGGGGGTTTGGCAAGAAACCTGCACTAATCATCATTGACATGGCATACGGCTGGACGGACCCAGAATACGCGCTGGGCTCAGCACGGCTGGACGGGGCGGTGGAAGGCATCCAACGGCTATTGCCTGTTTGCCGGGCAAAAGGGGTGCCCATCATTTACACTACTTCACCCTTCCGCAAGGACGGCTATGGACCGATGCCATCACACACTGAAGGTGGTGCCAAGTATCGGGCCATTGATGCACGCGCATATGATATTGATGCACGCCTTAAACCTGAGAAGGGAGACTTCATTATCTATAAGGAAAACGCTAGTGCTTTCTTTGGTACCCATCTGGTTTCGTATCTGGTTGAGTGCGGTGTGGATACGCTGATTGTTACTGGTTGTTCAACTAGCGCGTGTGTACGGGCGACGGTCGTGGATGCACGCGCTTACAGATTTAAGCCTATCATCCCACGACAATGCGTCCAAGACCGTGCTGCTGAGGCTCACGAGTGGAACCTGTTTGATATAGATGCCAAGTTTGGGGATGTGGTGGATGTTGCGGAAGTCATAGATTATTTGACCAAACTAAAAGACAATTGAGCTAAACAAACGTCAGTGCTTTAATTCGGATATAGTGCCAGAGAAACCCATAAAGCTGGAACGAGCTAGACAAATTGAGAAACCCTGTGCCGGGGAGCGAGCCCCTTGGGAAAACAAAAGGGGGTCGAGGTTTTACCCCCGACCCCTAGTATATGACTTATAGTATATGACTTATAGTATATTACTAGAAATCAAATAAAGCTATTTGCTCTACCTTTCTCCAGGCTGCTTCTTCTTCTACCACCTCTCGGCTTTCTGTTTTAGGGGAATTAAATTATAATTAGGCAATATGAATTTTCTTAAAGACCTAAGAACTAACTGGAAGTATGTTTTAATTGTTATTGTTATTTTGGCCGCTGTCGTTGGCGGAGGAATTGTATGGTTGTCAACGAGACAAGAACTTCCTCTTACTGAGTTTCCCGGTGGTAGCGAACGATTTAGAAATCTGACTATACAATTTGTGAGAGCAGTAGCTGAGGATTATTTTGATGAGCAGCCAGTGCTATACCTAGAGGAATTGGAGATTAGAGGCGATTGGGAACTTTACATAACTATATATCACCAGGGAGAAATAAAGGGTGAGGGAGAAGGGAAGGGAAAGGATGAAATATTATCTTTAATATTAGAAGAAGCAACACGAAATGCGCTTGAGGAAGGGTGTCAAGATTTAGATAAAGAAGATATTAAAGATGTAAGATTTTTAGTTTCTTTTCCCGACCAATCTTTTTCTTTTATAGAGTATAACGGAGAAGGAAAAGAGCTTATTGAGAATCTGGTGATAGCTCGTAGCTTGGATAAAAAATTGATTCTCCAGAATATTGAGCAGGGAAAAGAATTTTTGCTTAGGGCAATGCATGAAGATGAACACGGATTTTACAAAAAATACGACACTCTAAATGATGATTTTGGGAATAGACTACATACTATATATTCGGCTTCAATCATATATACGCTTCTGAAAATTTACGATTTCGACAAAGACGAGAGGATTTTAGAAGGTATACCAGACTGGGGAGATTTTCTTCTTTCAATGCAAAGTAAAGATAAAGAAACACGTGGCGCATTTCATTATTCGTATTATTTCAAAAGTAAAGAGAAAGAACCAAGATTTGTAGTTGGGACAACAGCACTAAGCATATTTACATTGTTAGATTTATATAATCGGACCGGCGATTCTAAATACTTGGAATCGGCAAAATTAGGTGGTAATTGGCTAACTACAATGCAGAGATCTGATGGCTGGATGAAGGCATATAAAGAATACAAAGGCGGAGAATGGGTTTACGGTGAAAAAAAATCACTGCTTTATAATGGCCAAGTTCTTTCCGCTCTTTCCCGGCTTTATAAGGTTACTGGAGAAAAAAGATACTATGATGCTGCTGAAAAAATTACCCAATGCTTCACTGAAAAAGTTGAAAAGGAGGGCTGTTATCTGGGGGATGACTATCGCTCGAAAAACCCGATATCAAGTGCCTGGGTAGTAATGTCTCTACTCGATTTTTATAAAGTAAATCCGGATGAATATTACAAAAACATAATTTTTAAGTGCAGTGGCGAGCTTTTGGGAAGGCAACAACTAGAGACAGATGAGCCTCTCTACTATGGAATTTGGGAAAGAGCCTATTCGACAAGCGGAAATGGCTGGCTAGCTGAAGTTATGGTAGAAGTGTATAAGTTTTGCCAGGAACAAAACATAAAAGAATGTGATAGATACAAAGAGGCAGCGATAAAAGTAACCTGGTGGATTATTCAGAACACTTATTCAGAAGAAAATACCTTTTTCCTCAAAGAGCCCCGGAAGGCAATCGGCGGCAGCTTCTGGAACTATGAAAATAGATATGTTAGAACCGATTCTGTTTGTCATGCTGTAAATGCTTATGTTGGCATAATAAATGATTTAGAAGATGGATTGCTGCTTTCAATTCCAGAGGAGCCATTTGAAGAAATCTTGAAAGAGCTAAAAAAATGAAGATGTAGTATGTTGTTACCCCTTTTCTCGGTTGCTTCCCTCTCTTTTTTCTGTTGCCTCTCGGCTCGTCTCCTCTCCTTCTTTGCCTGAGTTCGCTTCCGATAGAGCCACTCACCCGATAATCACTAATTGAATCCACTGCGATATCGCCAAGCATCTCATTCCTACCTTTTCCTTAGCATAAGCAATTCTTTATGAAACCTTTATGAAACCTTTACCAAATCTTTATGATTTTTATGCCTATCTTTATGATTGTGTGATAAATTTAATTCATAAAGATTATTTATCTCTATAAGGGGGCGAAAAATGGAGAAGGTTAGTGTTGTTCTAGCTGATTGGCAGGTTCTCTTCCGAGAGGGTATCCACTTTACCCTTTCCGGTGAAGAGGACATGGAC
>WJOQ01000170.1 GCA_009618505.1 Clostridia bacterium
GGGCGAGCGATGTTCTTATATATGATATGCATTATTACGGATTGAATGTAATTCTGGACAAGCTTCATCCTAAGGCAAAGATTATTATGGGAAATCCACATATTGTTCCTCCCGAAATGGGATTGAACAACACCTTCAACGGAATGCTCATGATAGGATTTCACGCTATGGCAGAAACCGAAGGAGCACTTTTACCTCATACCTATAGTTATGATATGAAGGCTCTTTATCTCAATGGAGTACTGATAGGTGAAATAGGCATGGAAGCATCCATCGCTGGAACATACGGAATTCCCCTAGTTATGCTGAGCGGAGACTCAAAAGGAATAGAAGAAGGTAGAAAAATAGTAGATGATTTTGAAGAAGCCACTGTCAAATATGCTATAGATGATGAAGGAGCAGTGTGCCTACCACTATCGATAAGCAAACAAATTATTAAAGAAAAAGCTCTCTCTGCTGTGAAAAGAATTAATGATTTCAAACCTTACTCTCCTCCCAACCTTAATGACCCGGAATATGCCTACCTTATAGAATTAGAGTTCTATGAGGCAAATTTTGTAGACAAGGCTCTGGCGGCAGTAAAAGAGATAGACAAGGAGATTATCCCCTGGGCAAAAAAGATGAGTGAGAAGAAAATTGCCCTAAAAGGAAACAACCTTCCCCTGCTCTGGAAAGGATTCACCAAAAGATATCAATAAGTAAACTGAAGCGTTATCCCCCTAAGTGATTACTTAATCGCAGTTTTGGCCCAAGAAAACAATTATCAAGTGTTCACCCTTGATAATCACTTTACTTACGTTTCCTAACTTGAGATAGTGGAGAGTCTTCCTAGGACGAGAGTGTAACTAGAGACTAAAGGAAAATTATCAGTTGTCTTCAACCATCCTTTGAGCAAGTTTCTGTATCCCAAAACTATGATACAGAAAATAGATTGGTGGCTTCTCTAACCTTGTATTCATTATGAATCTGACTATGCAATTTCTTCATAGCACCCAGTCCCATCACTTCTCTTTTAACCTTGTACACCTTTTATCCTTCTATCTCTACCGCAGAGCCAAGTTCTCCAGATTTTAATATAGCCAATCCTACTTCTAATGCTTCTTTTCCATCTTCTCCGATTACACAGGGCTCTCTATCTTTTCGAATACAATCTATAAAATGGAGAAGTTCATCAAAGAACATATCGTTCTTTTCCCACTTTATCCACTCTTTTTCCCCCTCTTTTAGACTAAGTAAGAAAAGACCATCTTTTTCCTGATTGATTGACTGAGGAATTTCTTTCTCATCAAAGCACCCGGGAAAGAGAAGAGCTCCTTTAGGACCTATCACATCTGTCAGTTGTCCTCCGGAAGCTCCTTCGGGCAGACCCCATGACCAGGAAATAATCTGCTCATCTTTAGACTCATATTCAATAATAGCTGAGCCTGTATCTATAGCAGAAACATCTCTCTTGAAGTTCATGGTAGAAGCATATACTTTCTTTACCTTTCCAAACGTATAATGGCCAAAATCATAATTATGGACTGCTCCGTCAATCAAAGGACCTCCACCCTTTTTCTTGTCAAAATACCAATCATAAGGAGCCCCTGTAGAGGAATTAACATCATGCCAGATAACCGGTCTTCCCAGAAGGTTTTCTTTTATCACTTCTCGGGCTTTTCTCCAGAAATTATCAAAACGACGCACAAAACCGAGCATAAACTTAACTCTATTTTCCCGACAAACCTCAATCATCTCATCAGCATCTTTCAAATTCATTGCAATAGGCTTTTCGCAAAAAATATGTTTACCCTTGTTGGCAGCTGAAATAACTGCTGTTCGATGCAGGAATGTGGGAAGAGAAACTAATACTCCCTCCATCTCTTTAATATCCAGTATTCTATTATAATCTGAGAAAGAATGTTTTACCTGAAACTCATCAGTGAATCGCTTCAAATTATCTGAGTTTATGTCGGAAGCAGCGATAATTTTGACTTTTTTCATTTTGTTCAAATTCCGGGCGTGCCAAAATCCCATATCTCCGCATCCCATAATTCCTAAGCCAAATTTTTCCATTTTATCCTCCATAAGATTATCTTTTCTTCTATCAACCCTATGCGCTCTTTGCACCACAACTCTTTCCAAAGAATGGACATTCAAAATAAGTATATCTCCTTACAAAAGAGATTTAATAAAATCAATATCTTTTTTTATGATTTCAAGTCTTTTCTCCTCTGGAAATTTATTCAGTGATTCATCCTCTATGGTAAGGTCACCATCATATCCAGATGATTTCAGGATATTGACAATATGTTGATGGTCTAAGTCACCTCCATAGATAGTAGCCGCACTATCTGGCCAATTGAATCCAGGTTCTCTTTTCTCATTCCGTTCAGGGGGAAAAAAGGTAACATTCTTTAGATGCACATGCTTTACATAAGAAGCAAACTCCTCAATAATTTTATAGACTTCATCCAAAGGATAACCAAACCAATAAAAATTGCCGGTATCCAGAGTAAGACCAAGACGCTTTGACTCTACTCCGTCTATAACATCACGGATAAATTCTCGTTTGTTGCCTAACACCCCATGATTTTCCAGAGCTAAGCAGACATTAAGCCCCTCTGTGCTATTTAGGATTTTTTTAATAGACTTAATAGTCCTTTCTATATATTCCTTCTCTGATACTTCTGCTTGAGGTCGCATTACAGAATTAATTCTAACAGCCCTAACTCCTAATTCAGAAGCAGCATAACAAACATCTACTCCCCATTTTATTTCTGATTCAAGATCATTTTTACCAAAGTCATTTTCTATCAAGATAGCGCAGATATTTAGATGCTTCGCTTTTAGTTCTTCTAAGGTTCTAGTTCTTTTGTCTTTAGAGGAGAGGTCAAAACCGAGATCTACTGTATAATCCATATCCTGATAGGCTGTTTGTTTAAGGTCTTTACTTACATAAAGTTCAAAGTCATTAATT
>WJOQ01000014.1 GCA_009618505.1 Clostridia bacterium
CTGGGGGGGGCCTTAAGAGATGAGGGAAAAGAAAGAGGAAATTAGTGCTGGAGAAAAGTTTTATGTAGCCTCACAGTGGCAGCTTATGTGGAGAAAGTTCAGAAAACATAAGTTAGCCATTTTTGGTGGCACTATGTTAGCTATTTTTTATTTTGTCGCTATATTTTGTGAGTTCTTTTCCCCTTATGATATATATAAACGCCATACAAGCTATATTTATTGCCCACCACAAAGAATTCATTTTTTTGACCAAAAAGGAAATTTGCACCTTCGCCCTTTTGTTTATGAATTGAAGAGAAAGATTGATCCTATAACTTGGGAGAGAATATACACTGTAGATAAGACCAAGAAATGCTTCATTTACTTTTTCATCCAAGGTGATAAGTATAAATTATGGAACTTGTTCCCTGCAAACATTCATCTTTTTGGAGTAAAAGAGGGAACTATATTTTTATTTGGAATGGATAAATTAGGAAGGGATATGTTCTCTCGCAATCTTTATGCTTCTCGTATTTCTTTATCTATAGGTCTGGTGGGAGTGACTCTTAGCTTTGTATTAGGATGTATATTAGGAGGGATTTCTGGATTTTACGGAGGAGCTGCTGATATGATTATCCAGAGGGTTATTGAGTTTTTGATCTCTATACCTACTATTCCTCTCTGGATGGCCTTGGCTGCCGCGCTGCCACAAGATTGGTCACCAATCAAAATTTACTTTGGCATAACCATCATTCTCTCCATTGTAGGCTGGTGTGGCTTAGCCAGAGTAGTGAGGGGAAAACTTCTGGAATTAAGAGAGGAAGACTTTGCTATGGCTGCTAAGATCGCCGGGGCAAGCGAGGAAAGGATAATAACTAGGCATCTCCTTCCCTCATTCCTAAGCTACCTCATAGTGAGCTTAACCTTGTCTATACCTTGGATGATCTTAGGAGAGACCTCTTTGAGTTTTTTAGGGCTGGGACTTCGTGCACCGGTAGTTAGCTGGGGAGTTCTTTTAAAGAATGCTCAAAATGTACAAACAGTTGCCCTACATCCCTGGCTTTTAATCCCGGGATTATTTGTCATCGTTACCGTCTTGACCTTTAACTTCCTTGGAGATGGCCTGCGGGATGCGGCCGATCCATACAAATAGAGAGGTTAAAGCTTGAAAGATAAAGATAACCCCTGTTACAGGTAAAAATCTCAAGACTTAGGGAGTGTAACAAAACTTCTTAGATGAAGGAGTCCTAAAGGCAGTAGACTAAGTAAAACTAATTCTTAAATGGGACTAAGGAGGAAAAAATGCTTATAAATCATTGGCATGTGATGCCCAGGGGAACTTTTAATAAGGAAAATCCTGAACTTGGCACTTTGGAGCATTTAACTAAAATTATGAATGAACTTGGGATAGATAAAGCGGTCCTATTTGCACCTTTTACTTTCCAAATTCCGGAAGGGTGGCATTGTTGTAATCAGTGGCTTCATAAGTTGATACAGGGAAAGCAGCGGTTCTTCGGATTTATTACTGTGGATCCTCTCGATGCTAATTCTATTCCAATCTTGGAAGAATTTGCGGCCAAGGGTTTTGTCGGGATAAAATTTCATCCGCCTGTTGTTAAAGCTCGTATCGATGACCCTAAAATTGAGCCTTTCTATGCAAAGGCAGAAAAACTTAATTTACCTATTGTTTTTCATACTGGGGTGCATGGATGGCGACTAAACTATTATAGGCCAATGTTACTTGATAAAGTTGCTCAAGATCATCCTCAACTCAAGATCATTGTCGAACATATGGGAGAGTTTGAATTTTTTCGCGAGGCGTTAGCAGTGGTTAGAAATAATCCCAATTGTTATGCCGGGATTACTAGTATTCTACACAAAGGTGAATCTGCTGGATGGCAGGCTTCAAATGAGCTTACACGTTTGCTTCTAAAAGACCGAGACTGGGCAGTTAGTCCACAGCGTATTATCTATGGAGCTGACTTCCCATATAATGGATTTTTAGAGATAAAACGTGATCTGGAAATTATTCATTCATGGAATCTTCCACGAACAGACCAGGAGGGCATTTTAGGAGAAAACCTCGAAAAGCTTTTTCCAAATAGATAAACTTTAACTATGCTCGAGACATAAATATGAGCTCGTTTAAGACTCCCTCCCAGAAATGAGAAGATAAATGAGTTTGGAGAGGAAAAACCAGACAAAGCTGAAGAGATGGCAATGGAGAATTCTTCTTGCCTTTGCCTTTCTTTATTTCTTTTACTATTTTGGGCGGGAAAATATTGGTTTTATCATCCCTTTGCTAAAAGAAGAGTATGGTTGGAGTAACGCTCAATTAGGTATAGTTACATCTGGCTTATTTTGGGCTTATGCTTTAGGTCAGCTCTTTTGGGGTAGACTAAGTGACAGGATTGGAGGAAGACTACTTTGTGGATTAGGGGGCCTTTTAAGTATGATTCTTAACTGGGTTTGTAGCTTTGCTAGCTCAGTTACAACTCTGGCAATTCCCTGGACAATTAATGGTTTAGCTCAAAGTATGGGCTGGGCTCCAGGAAATAAATTAATTGCCAACTGGTGGCCCCGCGAAAAAAGAGGATATGCTATAGGCATAATTCTATCTTTTTCTGCCGGAGCGATAATAGTTATTTGGTTTTTCAGCGGTTGGATAGGAACTCACTGGGGCTGGAAAGGACTTTTTCGAATCCCTGTAAAAATAGAGGGATTGGGCCTTATCTTAATTTACTCAGTAACTATAAATTTGACCTGGCTTGTTTGAGCGCTGGTATAGCTAATTTCGCCCGTTATGCTTTCACCATCTGGATTCCTCTTTACTATTCTGAAGTGGGTGGATTTCCCTTGGAAAAAGTAGCCCTTATCTGTTTGGCTTTCCCTGTGGGGATGAGCATTGGACCACCCGTAGCAGGCTGGATATCAGATAAATTCTTTAAAGCAAAAAGATATCCCGTCATTGTCATTT
>WJOQ01000212.1 GCA_009618505.1 Clostridia bacterium
CCATAATCATTGATATGGTTGATAGCTTCCTCGATTCCTTCCACTACTTTAATAGAGAGGATAAGATCCAAATATTCAGTTTGCCAATCCTCTTCAGAAGCTTTTTTGATTCCTCTTGTAATTTGACAGGTCTTTTCATCTCCCCGAATCTCTACTGCTGCTTTTTGTAATCTTTTAATCATTCCAGGAAGAAATTCGGCAGCAATTTTCTCATTTACCAAAAGTGTTTCCATGGCATTACAGACTCCTGGTCGCTGCACTTTAGCATTAAAGGAAATTTCCTCAGCCATTTTTAAATCTGCCTTGTCGTCTACATAGATATGACAGATACCTTTATAGTGCTTAATTACAGGAATAGTAGAATTTTCCATAACTACCCGAATCAATTCTTCTCCTCCCCGGGGGATAATTACATCAATATAGGCATTCAACTTTAACATTTCTGTTACTGCCCTTCTATCAGTCGTTTTTATCAGTTGAATAGATCCTGAAGGTAGTCCCGCTTCTTGGCCAGCTTTCTTTAAGAGGTTAGCTAAAATAATGTTAGAGTAGATGGCTTCCGAGCCTCCCCGTAGGATAGTAGCATTGCCTGCTTTCAGGCAGAGCGCTGCTGCGTCTATAGTGACATTGGGTCGTGCCTCATAAATAATACCAATTACTCCCAGGGGTACAACCATTTTGCCAATTTGCAGCCCGTTCGGTCTCTTTCGTATGTTTTCTATTTTTCCTATTGGGTCTTCTATATTGACTATCTCTTCTAGACTTTTTGACATTTGTCTAATCCGCTTATCATCTAAGGTTAATCTATCTATGAGAGCCTTTGACAATTCTTTTTTGTTAGCCAGATTGACATCTTTTTTATTTTCTTCTATTATCCTTTCTCTGTTTTTTTCTATGCTTTCAGCCATTCTCAGTAAAGCTTTGTTTTTTGTGCTAGAGGATAAATTAGCTAGTTCTTGGCTGGCCATTTTGGCTTGGCGGGCTATCTTCAAAATATCTTCTCTAATATTCATTTCTTTCCTTTCTTCGCTCTTAATCAATTGTTAAGTTGACTTTATTTTATTCTACCCACAGGTAAAAGTCAAGAAATTGCCGAAGGACAATTTCTTCCGTCACCATTCTCGTATCTCGTTGTTCGTATCTAGTATAACCTATCCTTTTGAGTGCTCTAAAGTCTTTTTTCGAGATACGAGATACTAGATACGATTCACGTTCTTTCAAAGAGTGTCCTTTGGCAAGTATATTAATTATTCCATTTCGGAAAGGAGTTTTGTTTGATTTGCTTTTTTTTGTAAATATGATATACTCTTTTTGCCTTATGTCTTTCCTAAGGGAGATTGATTCGCAATAGTCATTCTTCTGGTTTATGGTGGAAAACTTCTACTGAAAAAATTGTATGTTAGTGTAGGTATAATATTTTAGTAGCAATTTGAGAGATTAACTGTGATAAGATGACCCAGGAGATTTCAGTAAAATATTTACTATAAGGTGACACAGCCAAGGAGGTGAGGTTGTTTACAGACGAAAATATGATGCAAAGGAGGAAAAACTGTGGCTTATGAAGAAGGAGAGGCTAAATTTCCTATGCCAATACCCAGAAAGTGGATTGTGCGGGGAATAATAGGAATTATTGTTATAGTTGTTCTGGTCGCTACTTTTTACTCGATTGGACCCGAGCAGGTAGGAGTGATTAAGAGATGGGGCAAATATGTAAGAACTACAGAACCAGGGCTGCATGCCAAATTACCTTTCGTGGAATCAGTGACCAAAGTGAGGGTAAAGTATATCTTCAAGCAGGAGTTTGGTTTCAGGACTCTGCAAGCCGGGATAGAAACTATATATTCGCCGGGGCGATTTGATAGTGAGTCTTTGATGTTAACTGGCGACTTGAATGTAGCTGTGGTGGAGTGGATTGTTCAGTATAAAGTTAGGGACCCTATCAATTATCTCTTTGAAGTGAGAAATGTGGAGGAAACTATCAGGAATATTTCTGAATCGGCTATGCGGCAGATAGTGGGAGACAGGAGTGTAGATGAGGTTTTGACAGTAGGGCGAATAGAGGTAGCACTGGACATGCAAATAAAACTTCAGGAGATTCTGGATAGCTACGATACAGGAGTTCAGGTAACCACGGTAAAGTTAAAAGATGTCAACCCACCTGATCCGGTAAAAAACTCCTTTAATGAGGTCAATGTAGCCAAACAGGATAGAGAGACAACGATTAACCAAGCCTGGGAAGCTTATAATAAGGTTATCCCCAAAGCAAAAGGAGAAGCCGAGAAGACTATTAGTGAGGCAGAAGGGTATGCAGTTAATAGAGTGAATAGAGCCGCCGGAGATGCTAATAAATTCTTAGCCGTCTGGCAGGAATATAGTAGGGCCAAGGATGTAACTGAAAGAAGGCTTTACCTGGAGACACTAGAGAAAATAATGCCTAAGATAGGGACAAAATATATCATTGATTCGGAACAGAAAGGGATACTTCCTCTTCTGTCTTTAAATGAGAAGGAGGCAAGTAAATGAAGATAGAGCGATGGATTCCTATAATAGTGGTAGTTATTTTGGGATTGATTGTTGTAGGAGGGAGTTTATATACGATAGATCAAACTCAGCAAGTAGTCATTACCCAATTTGGTGAGCCTATAGGTGACCCTATTACTGAGCCCGGTCTTCATGTAAAGATCCCCTTTATCCAAAAGGTAAATTATTTTGAAAAACGTATTTTGGCCTGGGATGGTCTTCCTACGCAGGTTCCTACGAAAGATAAAAGATATATCTGGGTTGATACCACGGCTCGTTGGAGGATTGTTGATCCTCTTAAATTCCTTCAGACAGTGGGAGGTGAGAGGACGGCCCTGGGAAGGCTCGATGATATCATTGACTCTGCTACCAGAAATCAAATTACCGGTCATCTTCTCTATGAATTGG
>WJOQ01000037.1 GCA_009618505.1 Clostridia bacterium
AGATGGGGGGGAGTCCATATTTTATAATAAATCTCTGGCAGCGTTCTTGAGGCATCTCAGGAATTTTTGCCTTCGCTTCTTGCTGTCGTCTTTTATCTATCTCCATAGGTAAAAGGTCTGGTTCAGGAAAATAGCGGTAGTCATGAGCCTCTTCTTTACTCCTCATAGAACGGGTCCTTCTTTTTTCAGCATCCCACAGTCTGGTTTCCTGGATTATTTTTTCTCCTTTATCTAAAAGATAGGACTGTCTTTTTATTTCTGCGCTTAGCCCTTCTCTTATTTCTTTAAAGGAGTTCATATTTTTGAGTTCTGTTTTTGTTCCCATTCTTTCCCCTTCAGGAGCCAGGGAAATGTTCGCATCGCACCTCAAAGACCCTTCCTCCATATTACAGTCGCTGACTCGTAAATACTTAAGGATTCTTTTGAGGTCAGTGAGGTATTGATATGCCTCTTGTGGCGAAGATATGGTAGGAGAACTTACAATCTCCATTAAGGGGATGCCAGTACGATTGTAATCGACAAAACTAAGCTCTTTTTCTTGTATGTCTCCTTTAGTTTCCCCGTGAATAAGTTTACCAGCATCTTCCTCCAGGTGAATACGCTCGATCTCTACTTTTTTTGGTCTATTCTTCACTTCAAATTCCAAATATCCATTTCTGGCTAAAGGCTCTTCATATTGAGAGATTTGATAGTTTTTGGGTAAGTCCGGATAATAGTAGTTCTTCCTGGCAAATCTACAGAGTTGGTTAATTTTACAGTGTAGAGCCAAAGCAGTAGAAATAGCGTATTCTACTGCTTTTTCGTTGATTACGGGAAGTACCCCGGGAAGACCAAGGCATACCGGACAGGTCTGAGTATTAGGAGTCATTCCAAACTTAGTACTGCAACCGCAAAAAAGCTTGCTTTGCGTTAAAAGCTCTACATGAACTTCTAGTCCAATATTCACCAGGTAATTCATCTTCTCATCCTTACTCCGTCGATTTTAACTCGACAATATTTACATCTACCTTCTTCAAGATTTGACTCTTTTATCTGATAACCATAGCGCCGAATCAATAGTCTGTCACAATGGTTGCAGTATGTATTTTCTGCCTTATCTCCCGGAACATTCCCCGCATAAACATACCTTAATCCAGCCTTTAAACCAATCTGGCGGGCTCGATGGATGGTTTCCAGAGAAGTGGGGGGAAGCTTTTTTAGTTTATAAGTGGGATAAAAGCGACTAAGATGCCAGGGGGTCTCTTCTCCCAAAGCTACTATGAACCCGGCTATCTCTTTTAGTTCCTCATCCGAGTCATTTAAAGTAGGTATAATCAAGGTGGTTATCTCCAGCCAGATTCCCAGCTTCTTCATAAGTTTTAGAGTTTTAAGAACAGGCTCCCGCTTGGCTCCACAGATCTTTTTGTAGAAATCTTCTCTGAAAGACTTAACATCCACATTAGCTGCATCTAAATAGGGACTTATTTTTATTAGAGCTTCTTGGCTGATATATCCATTGGTAACAAAGACATTTTTTATCCCCTCTTTTTGGGCTAACTTGGAAGTATCGTAGGCATACTCAAAGAAAATAGTAGGTTCAGTATAGGTATAGGCAATGATTTCACAATCATATCTTTTAGCTTCAAAGACAATTGACTGAGGAGGGAGCTCTTCTCCCGGGATTTCCCTCCTTTCCCCAGGTAATTGTGAGATACTGTTATTCTGGCAGTTTAAGCAGCGGAAGTTACATCCCACAGTCGCTACCGAGAAGGCGTTTGAGCCAGGGTAAAAGTGATAGAGAGGCTTTTTCTCTATAGGGTCTATGGCTGAAGATATTGCCTTTCCATAGACCAGGCTATAAAGGACTCCTTCTCTATTTTCTCTTACCCGGCAGACTCCTCGTCTGTCGTTTGATATTTGACAAGAATGAGCGCATAATTTACACTCTACTCTCTTATTTTCTAGCTTTTTGTAGAACATCGCCTCTTGCATGGAGCTAGCCTATATTAGAAAGAGGCCTTTGTCAAACTACAATATCTCTGGAAGGGTGCAGGTTGACAGAGCAGGATGTCGTTGATAGACTTGAAACTGATTAAATTAGAGGAAAGAAAATTATCCTGAGATGTTTCTCAGGTAAATATAGGAGAGGGAGATGATAAAAGTAGGAATTATCGGAGTAGGTGCCATTGCTCAACTGGGACATATTCCCAGTTATCAAAAGGTAGATGAAGTAGAAATAGTAGCTCTCAGCGATTCAAACAAGAAAAAGGCTGAAGCTGTGGCAAAAAAGTTCAATATCAAAACCTATTTTACTGATTACAAAAATTTGTTGAAATCAAACGAAATTGAGGCAGTGAGTATTTGCACTCCTAACTTTTTTCATCAAGAACAGGTTATTGCTTCTCTCCGAGCCGGGAAGAATGTGCTTTGTGAAAAACCTCTTTGTCTGAATGCTAGAGAAGCAGAGGAAATTTTTAAAGAGACAGAGAAGACAAATAATAAGATCTGTATGATTGCTTATATGAGAAGATTTATGAGTATCTCGCAAATTCTGAAAGAGCTTATTGATCAGGGGGAGCTGGGAGAGATTTATTATGTCAAGGCGTCTTATTTAAGAAGAAGAGGAATACCCACCGCCGGCTCCTGGTTTACCTCGAAGGAAATGAGCGGAGGGGGATCTCTGATTGATATTGGAGTACACATACTTGATTTATCTCTTTGGCTAATGGGAAATCCTACTCCCCTAAGTGCTGTTGGTTCAACCTATGCCAAGTTTAGAAATGAGGCCGTCTCCGCTGGTTGGCCTCCTGCCAGTACTCTAAAAGGAGATAAATTCAATTATAACTTTGATGTAGAGGATCTGACCAGTAGCTTGGTTAAATTTAACAATGGAGCTACTCTCTTTCTGGAGACAAGTTGGGCAGGAAATTCGGAAACTGAGGGAAC
>WJOQ01000012.1 GCA_009618505.1 Clostridia bacterium
ACGGCGGTCCCAGCCCCCAGGCGATAACCCTGGAACTGAGCAAAAAAATGCCCTTCTGGGACAGAACTATTGAGTTAGTAGTATTAACCCACCCCAGCGCTGACCACGTTACCGGTCTGATAGAGGTTCTAAACAGATACAAGGTAAAACAGGTGCTCTACCCCGATTTAGATTATGACTCGTCTATATATGATGAGTGGCTCAGGTTAGTTAAGGAAAAGAATATTAAATACACCATAGCTCAAGCTGGACAAGAGATTGATTTAGGCCAAGGGGTAGTAATAGAGGTGCTCAATCCTCAGATACCTCCTCTATCTGACACCGAGTCCGATATAGACAATAATGGCGTGGTATTGCGGATAAGTGTGGACAAGGTGAGCTTCCTACTTACTGCCGATATAATGTGGGAAGCAGAATTTGAGCTTATTGCCCACCGAGCTAGCTTAAATAGCACCGTGCTCAAGGTCGCCCATCACGGCTCTGATACCTCCACCACCCCTGAATTCCTGGCTGTGGTTAACCCCCAGTTAGCCGTTATCTCGGTGGGCAAAGATAACCCCTTTGGTCATCCCACCGAGGGGGTTATAGCCCGACTTAAAGAAAAAGTAGGCTCAGAAAACATATACCGCACCTATGATAAGAAAACCGACGAACACCACACTATTGAATTCATCACCGATGGCGAAAGGCTATGGGTAAAGGTGGAGAAATGAAATTCTATTTTTGCTCTCTGAGTGCTATACTTATGTAAAACAAAGTCTTGGTTAATGTGGAAATGGGCAAAGAAACACGGAATACCCAAGTTGAAACTATAAAATACGCATTTCCCGATTTGGGCCCTGTTGAGATTACACTACAGGCTGAGTCGGCTGAAATATACCGATTTTTCAAAGAAAGCTGGTTTATCAAAGCAGGAAAAGGAATGGGAATAGAACACTTTGAAAGACTGGACCAACTAGGTGCTCTGCGTGCAGTATATAAGACTGCTCACCACTCAAGATGGGAATATATGGTTCTCCAAATGTACTTAATACAGAAACTTAAGACCAACTTTGCTTTTGGCTTATCTACGTCTATTCCTCTAATAACAATACGTCACAAAGTGACTAGTTTAGAGGAATTGCTAAAGAGTTGGGTATTACTCAACAATTATGGGCATCTATTAGACACATTCGAAGCTGAACGGGTCTGGCTCGAGTTGATTCTTGAAGAGCCAGAGCTCTATAGAGCATTCATTAGCTGTCTGTCAGACGATACATCTACAAAGTTGACTCAAGAGATATTGAAGGAAGAATCAATATATCATTTTCACCATTTGATAGCGCTGGCTTTGCTAGGACGGCTAAGTAAGAAAAAGGGTAAGTCAAGGAGGCCGTTTGATTTATGGATCGAAATGATAAAAGCCTTACTCAAGAGGGACGTAAAAGAGGGCTCCAAACTAGACCGAGCGTTAAATATCTTTCATACACTTCGACGAGTCTCATACGTTCTTCTAGATATTAATCGTTCCACGCTTTTTCTGAGAATCGACTCCAATAATCTGTTGAGAAATATATTGAAAAACCCAGATGGCCTCCTGTACAACCCAGAAAGCGATGTAAACAAGACCCTAGAAGACATTGAGCGCTTATTATTCTCGGAAATGTATGCTAGTGAGCAAGCTTGCACATTTAAGTATCACTACATAAAAGGTCAAAAACAGGAGTTTTACAAGATTGTTTCAAAAAATAGGATTGGGGTTTACTGCAAGGACTATAAGGCATTTGCGGGCCGACTTCAAGGCGCGAAAGTAAACAATTTTGGTAAATATGAGCCCGATCAAACAACTAAGCATATATGTAGACTAAATTTATTACCAAACTTTGTGTTCGAGAGAACTGACTGTCACTTCCATACTGAGCATAAGAAACTGCATACGGAGGCAAACATACCCGTTGACTTCTTGATTACTCCTACACCTTACACAAAGGGAGGAAGTATCATTGATGTTTTTGCAGCAAAGAACCTAGATGTCTGTGAACTCAGCACATTGTATCATACCCTCACCAAGTATGTAGTTGAATGTTATGAAGGGTGGGTCTCTGATACGGGGTCATTAAACTTTGTCATGAGTGGACCATTACAGGAGCTGTTTTCACGTATTTTGGCAACTTTCATAGATAGTGATTTAAGTCTAAGGTTTCCCAAGGGTACTAGTACGGGAGATTCTAACGTAGATATCATAACAAGTAAAATGAATAAGGGTAAATGGATTAGACATTTTTCGCAACCTATTAAAGCAAAAACACTCGCTCTAGACAGAACTTGGGAACTCACAGCTTTGCTCCAGCTTTTGCAACGACAAAAGGGTGAACTATTATTAATAGCAGTTTCTAACCTACATTTATATAACCCTGATGGCTCAAGGAAAGTAGAGTGGGATGGAGCATTCTTTAATATAGAGAAGGACAATATCACATTATATATATTGGAAGCGAAAAGAAACGTATCTAGGCGCTCGAAAGAATGTAGCTCCGCACTTCTTACTTCTATAGCCAAAGCAGGTATAAGACGAAAGCAAGGCGAGTTCAAAGCTATTCCGTGTAAAGGTTACGCCTACACAAAGATAACTTTGGAAGATGTTGTTTTGGAATCTCTGCCTTAACCCTCCACCTAGCTACAATTTCTGCCTATTTTGTATCAGCCTCCAGAGGTGCATCTCAGCATTTTAGAGGTATTGACAGTTGGCAGGCAATAGACTAATATTTGCCAAGACGGTCGGAATAAGTAGCTCATTATTGACCCAGAGTAATCTTAAACTATAAGGAGTATAAAGTGGAATTATCAGAAGAAGAAAAGAAGAAGATTTATGAGGAGGAGAAGGCGAGGATTGAGGCAGAGAAACAGGCAGCGGAACGCGGTTCAACCACCAAGCTACCGCCA
>WJOQ01000390.1 GCA_009618505.1 Clostridia bacterium
CGAAGCCTACTATGAATTTAGTGGGGAAACAGTAGCTCCGCTGGTTACTGAGTATAAAAATTTGATGGTGTTGCGAACCTTCAGCAAATGGGCGGGGCTGGCTGGTCTGAGGATTGGTTATGGTATTTTCCCGCCTGAAATTGCTAATTACTTATTGAAAATCAAGCCCCCGTATAATGTAAATGCGGCGGCTTTAGTCGCTGTGCAAGAGTCGCTGGAGGATATTGATTTTTTGATGAGCCGGGTAAAGGCTATAGTGGCTGAGAGGGAGAGGCTTTTTGCCGAGTTAGCCAAGCTAAAATTCTTAAAGCCCTTCCCGTCACGGGCTAATTTTATTCTCTGCTCAGTTCTAAATGGCAGGGCAAGCCAGCTTCAGCAAAAATTGCGAAATAAGGGTATACTGGTTCGTTACTTTGACACGCCGCGGCTGCGAGATTTCATCCGCATTAGCGTGGGTAAACCAGAGCATACCGATGTCTTAATTAAAGCACTCCGAGAAATGGAAAGATAGACAATATCGGAGTGTAGGTCAATTATACCACTCTGTTCTTGAGAAAAGCTGCTTAATTATTGAAATGTGTCAAGAGTTATCTGAAGATTGTGTTATAATACTTAACAATTTAACATTTAACCCTTGACGAATCGCTAATTAGGTGTTATAATACTTAACAATTTAACATTTAACCCTTGACAAATCGCCAATTAGATGTTATAATATTTAACAATTGATGCTAAATTAGTGTTATAATACTTAACAGGAGACTGAAGATGGATGTGGTTGAAAAAGTAGTAGATCTACAAAACAGAAAGGGATATATTGACCAGCAGATGGCAGATATGATTGGATGCAGTAGGATTACTTATCAACGAACACGGACGAGGAAGATACCTGCGGGTGGCGCTTTTCTCAGGGGAGCACTTATTATTCTTTCCCAAGAGGTTAATAGATCTTCCCAGGAGGTTAATAGATCTTCCGTAGTTAACAGGAAGACTAAGGAAACGGATATCAGCCTAGAGCTTAATATTGATAGCAATGGGAAATACGAGATAAATACCGGGATTACAATGTTTGACCACC
This sequence comes from Clostridia bacterium, assembly GCA_009618505.1. The sequence goes on from WJOQ01000390.1 coordinate 1,079, forward strand.
TCCTAGCGCAGATAGCTCAACACGGAAGATTTGGTATAACGCTATCAGCAACTGGAGATGACCAGCATCACCTGGTAGAGGATGTTGCCATTTGCATGGGTAAAGCCCTAAACGAAGCTCTCGGAGAAAAGAGAGGTATTATACGAATGGGTGATGCTACTGTGTCTATGGACGATGCCTTAGTGACGGTAGCAGTGGATATCAACGGACGAGGATACCCTGTATTAGAAGACTTGCCCTTTAGTGAGAATGACATGTTTGGATTTCCCACTGACCTTATCCGTCACTTCCTTGAGTCCTTTGCCATTGAAGCCAGGCTTAACCTCCATGCCAAGATACTATATGGTGTCAATGACCACCACAAAGCCGAAGCCCTGTTTAAAGCCCTGGGTAGAGCCTTGGATACCGCTACCAGAATTGACGAGCGGATTAGTGGTGAACTCCCCACCACCAAGGAGTTTTTGGAGGGTTGAGAGGCTCAACAATTAACCCTCGTCAAAAATAGCTTGATGATTGATACTTTATTTCTATTAAGACTTTATCATCGTCTAAAGGTTTGTGAATACCTTGTTCTATACGCTTTACTAATGAGGGTAAGTTTAAAATAATTCCTTCTTCATCTGCTACAACCTTTACACTACATAGGTTCGAAATATTCATACAATAAGATTTACCTTCAATGCGAGCACCGTCTTCCGATCTCGATGGGCATTTGACCTCTGCATATATATTTTCTGAACTTATATTTCTGTGTGCGGTAGTAAAGCGGAATGAACTAGTAGACAATTTGAGCCAATCTCTATATTTATTGGTCTCTACAATCGTATGCCATTCTTGTTTAGATATAGGCTTTCTACTTTCAGGTGGTAGTATAACGCTATCTTTTAAATAATATACGTCAATAGGGGTCTGCTCCGCTATACCTATAATGTAGACCGAAGCCATATCAAAAAGTTTCTGTTTATCTTCACTAAGTAAATCAAAACCTAAAGATGTATCAAAAACGATGCCAGTCGGTCTGGCTAAATTCGTAAGCCTCGCCGCTAAATTTACTATTTTGCCTGAATAATCAATAATATTGTCCCCAGAATATAGGCAACATGCAGTCCCACGTGTCAGGCCAATGCCGATGCTTGACGGCGTTTCGAAGTTGATTATTAGTTCATCTTTAATTAAATTTGGGAAATCTTGGTTTAGCTTAATGCAAGAATCCATTACTTGGTTTAACACTTTCCCTAAATTATCCTCATCATACGCATGTAAAATCATCAAACCATCACCGGTAGATTTACAGAAAGAGGCATCCGGGAAATAGTCATCTATCACTTTAGCAAAAACCTTCTTTAGATATAGGGCAATATTTGGGGCTTCTACTCTTTCACTAAATCTCGAAAAATCTCTAATATCAAAAAAGGTGACAATTGTCCATTCAGATCTACCCTTTGCTTCTGAGATTAATTCCGTAAATATACTATCCATTTCTACAAAACCTTTATTTGTTTTTAGTACAGAACTATCGGCTCACCATTCAATGTAATCATAAAATCATAGTATATTTCCTGTGTCAACCCTGTTCCAAATGAAGGGCCATCGTCGTCTCCTGTGCTATCTTAGTTTCCTGCCAGTTAGCCTCTCATAAGCCTGCTGGTATCTCTTTCTTATCTCAGCTTGTTCCCTATCAGTGGGATAGGGCGATGCGCTTAAGCTCCAAATCTTCCCCTACCTACTTCCATTCCTGGACTAGGTGACGACGCCGTTTGGCCAACCACTCTCTAGACATGAGTTCGAGGACGAGACCACCGGGTGTCCCGGGGTCTAGATAGGCCCAATAACCCTCGCTATTT
>WJOQ01000043.1 GCA_009618505.1 Clostridia bacterium
GCCTCCTTTTCTGAATAGAATTATAGTAAAATTTAGATGTTTCTATTCTTTACAAACAGCTTGTTTTCTATCCACCACCAAACACATAAAAGGCATCAATATATGAATCAAGGCGCCTTTCCCACCCAGAGAGCCATCGACTTTCATCAATACCTGCCGGGGCATTAAGCACTCGCTGCTTAAGTAGTTTTTTGGCGTTCAGAACAAATTCGTTTAAAGCGCTAATGTCTCTATCCCGGCCACACATATTTTCTAAAACTTGCAATAAACCCCACCTTACTTCATTATATGATTCATTTTCTAATACGCCCTCGCCTTTGAAGTTAACATAGTCAACCAGCGCATAGATTCCTCCCGCAGTATTGGCCAAACGGCAAAACTGGTATTCTACATTTTTGCCTGAATCGGGCCCGGCAACTTTAAGCATTTTAGGTAATGCGTCATTGAGGCGCTCGAAAAGAAACAATGCCTGCAACGGCAATGTATCATGCAAGAATCTACGCAATTTTGCTAAATCGTCTTTATGTAAGTTCTGCAAAAGTTCTTGGCGATTCTTCCATGGATAACCATTGTGCTCCATGTCCTCTAACCATACGGGTACCTTTCTTCCTTTTTGACGCATAAAATTCAGTAATTTCGGGAAACTCTCCTCAAAACGATTATCTTTATCTTTTTGGTACCATATAAAGTGGCCTAAACCTAAAGACATAAAATCTTCACCTTCATTCCAACAAACAATCAAATCGAGTTTTTCACCGCATTCATTAAAAAACACCATATCTCCGATAAGCCCGAGATTTTTTTCAGACACGATCACTTTAGCAGCAGACCAACTAGAACAACACCCAATAAATAATAACAGCAGAACGAAAAATGCATAATACCGTTTGAAATTACCAAATAAATGCTTCAGTATCATTTCATTTTCTCTTCATCTTCTTACATTCTCTCATGTTTGATTAGCTACTTCATAATCTTATCAAGCCAATTAAATATTACCCCATTAGATATTGCAATTGCACCCATCTGACAATGGGCTTGAGCAGACTGATCTTTGGTAAAAAGGTAGAAATCCTTAGGTGATTCTAAGTTGTCATGCAACTTTTTTGCCTGCCCTTTCAAAGTGTAGTCACTCTCACTATCTATTATAAGCATATCCGCCTTAATGTACTGTACTACATCTTCTAGTGTATATTTTCGGATACTTAACATAACATCTGCCGGAGTATGCACGTCGAATACCATCATACCATTATTGAAAAACCATCTGGCAGTTACGTCTTTTTCCATAACCTCGCCTATATATTCATTAAACTTTGCCTTATCAGTTTCTAAGAGCTCGATAAGTTCTTCAGGCATAGATTTATATCTATTTTCTGAAAAATCAAATATTCCACCATCTGCTATACATGCTTTAATCCTATGTTCAAAAGCCACAGCTCTTGGTGCCAAATATCCTCCCATGCTTATCCCTATAAGAGCTATCTTATCAGAATCCACATCATTACGGGTAATAGCATAGTCCACAACAGGAGTTACAACCTTTTCCCAATCGTATCTAAACGGAATATTTTGAAGACGAATAACAGCTCCCTGCCCTGGCCCTTCAAATATGAGGCAGTTATATCCACGTTTTGCTGCAAAATGTGCAATCTCAAAGTACAATTCCTCTCCCGTACCGTCAAACCCTGTATGAATTATCAAAAGTGGAGGTTTTTTAAGATGTGTCTTACCCTTAACAAAATAACCGGGAAGGGTTGTTTTCTCATATGGAATTCTAATAGGTATAATATTTGGCATATATCTCAGCGCTCCTAGAAAACTCTCTCTACTTTTTCTCCATGAAATCATAGATCTATCTCTATCTTCTTTTGAATGTAAAAAGAAACCAGCTGTTCTATAGTAGTTGGATGCCCGAAGAAATGCTTCTTTTGCAGATGTTAGGTGACCCTCTTTTTCGCTTGATAGAGCAAATTCATAAACTCCATTTGCGGTTTTCATCCATTCATCAAACCAACTGTTACCATCCCCATCCTTTATCCGTCTCACAGTGGATATACATTCACCTATATCTGCTCCGCCGCTGTAGGCATAACCCATCGTTCTTATCAATTGAAAATTATACTCAGAACTCTTAAAAAATAGATTGTCGTACCAATTCGCACCGTTATTTTCGTTTGCCAAAGCGAAGCTGGACAAGCAAACAAAAACGAAAAACACAAAGAAAATTCTTTTCATCTTTCCTCCTCCCTTCAAATGATTTCCACTTCATCCTTGATTTGCCACATTTTGTGCTATTATTTTGAGGGAAATCAGGGGCCACATCCTCTTTTCAATCTTGTAAGACTTTTCTTCCCACCTTACTCCTCTAAGAAATGTCCTGCTGGTTTTTTGAGGACTTTGCCGATTTTTAGTAGAGTTCGTATAGATGATAATGATGCGTTTGTTTTATAGCAGGAGATGCTTCTTTGCTTGGCGTTAATCTTTTCGGCAAGTTGAGTTTGGGTTAGATCAAGTTCTACGCGGCCCAGTCTTATCTTTTTACCGAGTTTCTTTGGGTCCATTTGTTTCCTCATTCCTAAAAGAAGCACGAAAACAGATTTGTGGAAATCCTGTTCTTAAAAGCGAGATTGCTTCGGCTTCGTCTCGCAATAACGGTAACTGTGCTCTAACCGCTTTATGAGAAAACATTCGGCAAATATACCTTTCCTGGGAGCGCTCAATACACTCAATATAGTGTACAGGGGATACTTTTCTCCCTCACCCTATCCCTCTCCCCTCAGGGGAGAGGATACGAGATACGAGCAACAAGCAATGAATTTATGGCGGAGAGGGTGGGATTCCTTCTCCCCCGTCGTTCCACTTCTCCTCCGAAGCCGGCCACCCTCACTGCCGTTCGCTATGCTCACTTTTCTTC
>WJOQ01000309.1 GCA_009618505.1 Clostridia bacterium
CCCGCAGGCTCCTTTGTTGGGAGAAAAGATAAGGATTTACAAGAAAATTGGGAAGTTAAAAATGAAGCTGGGGAGGAGGTGAGAAATAGGCAGGACCGTTAGCTTGGGAAAAGAAAGCTTTAAAAAGAAAAGTGTTACATAATTAAATCTCTTTTTGGAAGCTTTCACAAAAAATTGAAGTAGAGCGATGAAGACCGTGCAATAAGAATAAGATTGACGAGGAGGAGGTAAAAGAATGGTAAGTAAAAAATGTCTGAAGGCGGTAATGGGAGTCTCAGCTGCGTTGATAATTATGGTGGGGATTGTTTCCTCCACTTTTGCGGTAGAGGTGAATGTTCCCAAAGGTTTCAAGTTCGGAACTTACACCCAGCAGCCTTGGGCCGGTAAGACTATTCATGTGGCTATGGTTGCAGAGCCTCGCTGTGATGCACTGAAAAAGCTGGCTCCCGAATTTGAGAAGCTGACCGGAATAAAGATTGTCTTTGATATTCTCGCCTACCCGACTCTACAGGAAAAGCAGATGGTAGCCCTTACTCAGGGTACCGGGGTCTATGATATAGTTCATGTTGATTGTGTGTGGGTTGGTCAGTATGCAGGTGAAGGATGGACAATCCCACTGGAGGAATTCATTCTGCGAACAGACCATAATACCCTGGCTCTAGATGATTTTATCCCGGCGGTGGTATCAGAACAGGGAATGTGGGAAGATAGAATCTTTGGATTTCCATTTATTAATGCGGCATTTGGACTGCACTATCGAACCGACATTTTTGATAAATATGGGATAGAAGTTCCTCAGACCTGGAAAGAGTTAAGGGAGACGGCTGAAAAACTTAATTTGAAGGAACCAGGAGTTTCCGGTATTACCTTTATGGCCAGAAGAGGGGTTCAACTCCAGTGCAGCTATGACAATATGCTCTGGTCCTTTGGTGGAGACTGGTATGATGAAAACTACCGCCCCACCATAAACAGTGCTGCTGCAGTGGAGGCGTTAGAGTACTTCGAATCTCTTATTCCTTTCGCCCCTGCCGGAGTATTGACTTATGATTGGGATGAAACAGCTCGTTCCTTTGCTCAGGGGAAGGCAGCTATGGATCTTCAGTGGCATAATGCTGCCCCTACGTGCTCCGATCCTTCGAAATCGAAAATTGTGGGTAAGTTTGATTTTGCCGTGATTCCTGGAAAACTACAACCCGACGGGAGTATCAAAAGAACTCCTACCTTTGGGGGTTGGAGTCTGGAGATTCCTAAAGATTCCAAAAATAAGGAAGCTGCCTGGGAGTTTATGGTTTGGGCCACTACACCAGAAATACAACCAAGACTGGCTTATGCTCAACCCGGGGATCGTTTCTCTTCCTTAGCAGACCCGGAATTACAGAAAAAATATGTTGGGTACGCCACACTGTTGGTTTCCCTCCCCGTAGCTAAAGGTCGTCCCCGGATTGCTGCTTATTCGGAACTTGCAGATGCTTTAGAGGTGGGTCTATCTGAGGCTATGACCGGAGCGAAGAGCGCTAAAAAAGCGCTAGATGATGTGAACCAGAAATTTGAGTTTATTCTGAAAAAATGGGGGTATTTGAAGTAGTTTAAACTGGGGGGCTGAGCAGATTGCTTGGCCCCCTGGAAAAGGGAAAATAAGTGGAATTGGGGAGGAAGGTAGGTCATTTTTTTTGTTTGTTAAAGCGTAAGTATGTGTGGCTTTTTTTTCTTGCTCCCGCCGTCGCAGTTCTTATTAGTATAGTTGTATTTCCACTCGCTTATTCTGTCATCCTTAGTTTTTACGACTGGAATATTATTAGAGCCGGGGGATGGAGTTGGGCGGGGATTAATAACTACCGGACAATTCTTTTTCAGGACTCCTACTTTCGTTCTTCCTTTAAGGTTACCCTTTTCTATTTAGCTGGTACTGTTTCTGTACAATTTGGTCTGGGGCTTGTAGTTGCGCTTATACTGGATCAGATTACAAGAAAGATTATTGGATTCTTGCGAACAGTTTTAGTTCTTCCTATCACTATGACCCCTGTCGTAGTTGGAATAATATGGAGACTGATGTATAACCCTGATTCAGGTATGCTCAATTATTTTCTCTCCTGGTTCGGTTTCTCCCCTGTTAATTGGACAGGCATGCCAGGGACAGCTCTTCCTTCCGTAATGATGGCTGATATCTGGGAGTGGACCCCTTTTGTAGCCTTGATACTGCTGGCCGGACTTCAATCCCTACCCCGGGAACCCTACGAGGCCGCTCTGGTTGACGGAGCATCATCCTGGCAGACATTTTGTTACATTACCTTTCCTCTTTTAAGTCCGGCCATGCTGGTGGCACTTCTTATTAGGGTAATGGATTCTTTTAAGACTTTTGATTTGATTTTTGTTCTTACCCAGGGGGGGCCAGGGATGAGCACTGAAATATTGAATTACTATACCTACCGCTATGGTTTTAAATTCTTTCATCTAGGATATGCTTCAGCCCTGTCGTGGGTATTGCTGGTAGTGGTGACCATAATCTGCATGATTTTGATCAGGATACTTCAATCCAGAGGAATATATGCAAAGCGAACATGATGAATGAAGTTGTGTGGGTAAAAGTGAAAAAGACAATTTTGGTGGCAATGGCAGTAGTTGTGTTTGTGGTAATTCTTTTCCCGCCAATGGTTTTATTTTTGACCTCTATTAAGACTGAATTGGATGCCCTTAGTTTCCCTCCCAAATGGATCTTTCAGCCTACGCTGGAAAACTATGAACACATATTTCAATTCTCTCCTTTTATGAAGTATCTGCTAAACAGCCTCATAGTTGCTTCCCTGAACACAGGGGCAGTCCTCATACTTGGTTCCTTGGCTGCTTACAGTTTAGCCCGATTTAGATTTAAGGGAGCCGATAATATTGCCTTTTGGATACTCTCCTAT
>WJOQ01000282.1 GCA_009618505.1 Clostridia bacterium
GCGTCACATGAAGTGATGGAAGTTCGCAAGATGATACTCGAGTTACTTCTAGCAAGGTGCCCGGGAGTCAAAGCAATAAAGAACCTCGCCAAATCTTATGGCGTTGAGAGGCCAAGATTTGAACTGGAGAACGAAACTTGCATTCTTTGCGGTCTGTGCGTCAGGGTATGTGCGGAGATCGTAGGGGCACGTGCGATCAACCTTGTTAGCCGCGGTGTTGATGCGAGGATAGATACCCCATTCCATCTTTCATCAGAAGTCTGCATAGGCTGTGGAGCCTGTGCAGCAATATGCCCCACCGGATCGATTCAGCTCGAGTATACTGAAGATAAAGTTGAGATCAAGCCTTTCAATACGGTTTTAGAACTAAGGAAATGTGTTTCGTGCGTGGGGACTGCAAAAGGCAAAAAGAATCCGTTGCTCTAGCAGACGGCGCTCGTTTTCTCAAAAACACATAGATATAGAAGTTCTCTCTCTTATTTCCTTGAACAACTTTCCTCTAGAGCAATTTACTTCCGGTAACTATGGGAAACATTGTTGGTGGAACTTTCTTTGTTGGTATGCTGTACTATTACCTGTATAACAAGGAAATGGAGAGACGGCCCTGGGCCTTAGCATTAGTAGGCATTGGGAGATTGGGAGAAATTCTCTTGAACCATCTTGGTTCTCAGAGTAGCTATTTAGCGGCTCATTTTAATTCTTCTTACTAAGCATTCCCTGCCCTTCTTTATATCCAGGGAAGATGAGCCACATTGGGGGCAGTGAGGGTTAAAGAAGTAGGTATGATAAAGAGGGTCATCTTTGGCATTTATCTTTCCCTGCCATTTGCAATCCTGGCATTTCATTTGAGGATGAATCCTTCGTATCTGAATCTTGGCATCTTTGGCCGGGGTTTTCTTAAAGATTTCTTCTAGCCAGAACTCTACCTGCTCAGGATTGAGGAAGGTGAGTTCTCCTATTTCTATCTCAACAGAGAGAATATTCTTAGCTTCTTGCTCGCTAGCTTTTTCTAAGACAGTTTTGGCTATAGATTGAGAAATAGAAAGCTCATGCATCTTTTTTTAACTTCCCTTTACAGAGACAGAAATTTAATTATCTCCTCAATTCCTTCGCCAGTGAGACAGTTGGTGGGAATCGTTCTCAGCTCTGGTCTAATCCGGTGGACATCTTTAGTTATGCTTTCTACAGAAACCTTCATCGCCTGGGCTAAATCTATCTTGTTAATCACTACCAAATCAGCCTCCCGGAAAATGTAGGGATGTTTGGTAACCATCCAGGGGCCTTCAGTCAGTGAGACCACCACAATTCTTTTATGAGAGCCCAGGGGAAACTCAGCCGGACAAATAAGATTTCCTACATTTTCGATAAAGAGAATATCCATTTTTTCCAGATCAAATTCCTTTAAGGCTCTGGCAATTAGATTGGCGTCCAGGTGGCATTCCTTGCCTGTATTCACCTGAACGACCTCTACTTTTTCCTCTTTAATTCTTTCTGCATCTATAGTAGTGGTTAAATCACCAGCGATGACACCCAAGCGGTGTTTTTTTTTGAGTCTCACGATGAGATTCTTAATGAGAGAGGTTTTTCCCGAACCAACTGAGCCCATAACATCAATCGCCATAACCTTATTTTTATCCAGGAGATGCTTATTTTTTTCAGCCAATTCTTCGTTTCTTTTGAGCAAATCCTCCTCTAGCTCAATATCGAATATCTCTCCTTCTTTTGCTTTGATGGATTTCATTGATTTCTCCTTAGAAGATAAGTTCATTGTTCATAGTTCATAGTTCATCGATGGAAAGAACGTAGGCTTTGGAGCGCGTCGAGCCTGCCTTGAGATTGCTTCGGCTTCGCCTTGCAATGACAAGTAAGGAATCTCGATACGCTACCTACCGCACGCTATCTTCTTGATTTTTTCTATAGGCTAAACGCTACCCGCTGTACGCTATATATGGTTTAGCAAATTCGGGGTAATTGGTCGCCAGTGAGTACATCTATAACACGTCGGCTGCCGAGCTCTGTTCGCAGATAGACTTTCCCTTTTGGCTCTGAAACTACTTTCCCAATAATCTGGCTCTCTTTACCCAGGGGATGGGCCCTTGCCATAGCCAGTAGTTTATCGGCTTCTTCCTGCTTGACTATAAATATCACCTTTCCTTCATTGGCCAGATACAAAGGGTCAAATCCGAGTATTTCACATATAGAGGTAACCTCTTGCCGTATGGGTATTTTTTCCTCCCATAACTCGATAGCAAATGATTGCTCTGAAGTTACCTCATTAAGGACAGTGGCCAGGCCACCCCGGGTAGGGTCACGCATCATCTTCAGACCTGGGCAGGCAGGAATTATCTTGCCAATCAGGTCATTTAAGGGGGCACAGTCACTCTTTATTTCGGTTTGAAAATCAAATTCCTCCCGTGCTGAAAGAGTGGCGATAGAATGATCTCCGATAGTTCCGTTGATAATTATCCTGTCGTCTGCCTCAATTCTCCGGGGGGAAAGATTCTCTTGAGTAGTGACGATTCCCACTCCGCTGGTATTAATGAATAGTCGATCGGCGCTTCCACGTTCTACCACTTTGGTATCTCCGGTAATAATTTGAACGTTAGCCTGAGTAGCTGTTTCTTTCATTGAAGAAATAATCTTCTCCAGGATGGAGAGCTGTAGTCCCTCTTCTATAATTAAGGCACAAGAAAGGAAGAGAGGAGTTGCTCCAGCGACAGCTAAGTCGTTTATAGTACCAGATACCGCCAATTTTCCAATATCTCCTCCTGGGAAAAAGAGAGGTTTAATGACATAAGAATCGGTGCTAAAGGCCCAGCGAATATTCTTCTCTTCAAAAATAGCTGAATCGCCCAGCTTTTCCAGCAGACTATTGTCAAATTTCTTTAAAAAGAGTTCTTTAATT
>WJOQ01000175.1 GCA_009618505.1 Clostridia bacterium
TAGACCCCAGGGATAATTCTTCTGGCGGATAGTTCATAGAGATGTTTTTGATTGTGAGATAAGGATGAAGGTAGAAGATATATTAGGAGAAAACGGTGCAATCGCTAGAGAACTAGATAGTTACGAAGAGAGAATTCAGCAGATTGAGATGGCAAAGGCGATAGAAGACGCTATACAAGAGGAGGAACATCTTATAGTAGAAGCAGGTACAGGCATCGGAAAGAGCTTGGCCTATTTGATTCCTTTTATTTATTGGGCTGTGGAAAAGAAAAATCGGATACTTATATCTACCTATACTAAGACTCTGCAAGAGCAATTAATCAAAAGAGACCTTCCTTTCCTAAAAGATACTCTCAAAATAGATTTTGACTTTGCTTTAGTGGTAGGAGGAGAAAATTATCTCTGTTTAAGGATGCTTGAGCGTGCTCGAACCTATGGTCTGTTAGATACAAAAAAGGAAGTTAACCAATTAGGGAAGATTTTCAAGATTCAGCCTTATCTTATGAGAGGATTGAAATCAGAATTAGATTTTGAGCCGCTATTTAAGGTCTGGCATAGAGTTTGTCGAAACGCCGACCTTTGTATGGGGAAAGGGTGTCCCCTTCATAGTGATTGTTATTATGTCAAAGCAAGAAAGAAGATGCATAAATCCCAGGTGTTAGTACTTAATCACCATCTTTTTTTTGCTCATCTTGCTTCGGGAGAGAAAGTGTTTCCCCCGTTCAAAGGAATAGTTTTCGACGAGGCTCATAATCTGGAAGAGGTAGCTACCAATTTCCTGGGAATCGAAGTTTCCAATACAGAGATAAATTTCCTCTTAAACTCTCTTTCCAATCCTGCTACTCAGAAAGGTCTCTTTTTCAGAGTAAAAGATTTGAAAGATGAAAAAAGAGATCTTTTAGAAGGGCTAGTAAAAGAGACAAAAGTAGCTAACGAGTTATTCTTTTCTGGCCTGAGAGATAAACTGGGGAAGGATAATCTTAAGCAAAGAATTAGAGAAAAGGGATTTATGACTAACCTCTTAGACAATCCTCTTTCTCGCTTAACGTTTGGTTTAAATTCACTTCTGGATAAGGAAAAAGATGAAGAGATAAAACTGGAAATCTCATCATTTCTGGCTCGTTGTTTGGAAATAAAGGATAATTTAAGAAGAGTTATTGAGCAAGAGGAAAAGGATTACGTTTATTGGGTAGAGGCCTTTCCAAGAAGAAACATAACCAGATATGCTCTACATGCTGCTCCCATAAATATTGCCCAGGAATTAAAGAGAAGAGTCTTTAATCGGGTGAAAGTAATCATTCTCACCTCAGCTACCTTAACTACTAATGGAGATTTTGCCTTTGTAAGAGAAAGAATTGGATTGGAAGAGAGTAGAGAACTTCTTCTTGATTCTTCTTTTGATTATTTAAAACAGGCACTTGTCTATATTCCTTCTCGAATGCCCGATCCCTGGCGAGAAGCATCTAAATACTTCTCGCAGGTAAGCAAGGAAATCAAAGATATCCTCAAGATAGTCAAGGGATATACTTTTGTCCTTTTTACCAGTTTTCAGATGCTAGATCAGATATATGAAGAGATCAAAGAAGATGAAAGTAATCTTAAAATCTTAAAACAGGGAGATGTGCCTCGTTATCAGCTTCTTGAGGAGTTCAAGAAAAATAAAGGCTCTGTCCTGTTAGGAACCAATACCTTCTGGCAGGGGGTAGACGTCCCGGGAGAGGCCTTGCAATGCGTGATTATTACTAAACTTCCTTTTGCTGTTCCCAACGAACCTATTGTGGAGGCTAAAATAGAATTTCTTAAGACTCAAAATAAGAATCCTTTTCTTCATTATCAACTTCCTCAAGCTATCATTCTCTTAAAACAGGGTTTTGGACGTCTTATTAGAAATAGAAAAGACAAAGGGATAGTAGCTATTCTTGATCCGCGTCTCAAGACAAGACACTATGGAAAGATGTTTTTTCGCTCTCTACCCAAATGCAAGATAACATCTAGCCTGGATGAAGTAAAACAGTTTATGGAGGAAACTCATTAGTTGAACTTATTCTTTAAAGGACTTATAGGTTATTGAGCACTATTCTTACAAAGAAAAGAAATCAGGAGAATCGAGAATGGGAAAGCAAAAAATATTAGCTTTAGATTTTGATGGTTGCATTGTTGATAGTGTAATGGAGGCTTTATTTGTTACTTATGTTTCTTATAGAAAACATATCAATAATAAAACAAGGATTTTTGATAACAAAGAGCCGGAAATAAATAAATTCTTGAGTTTAATTTCTAATTATCAGCCTCAAGTCAAGAAATTTAGAGAGTATAGGCATCATATTAAAGATGCTTCTGATTATGCAGTAATCCTCTATATTATAGAAGACAACCTAAAGGTAAGTTCTGACAATGAATTTTTTAAAACGAAGAAACTAATTCTTGGTAAAGATATGGAAAGATTTTATCAATGTTTTTATGATACAAGAGCCAAGATATTTAGAGATAATTTCGATGCCTGGGCCAGATTAGCCCCTGGTTTTAGCTGCATCAATGAAATGAGGAGATTAGCCAAGGAGCACAAGATGATTATGGCTACTACTAATAACAAAGAGACTGCAAAATCTGTGCTGACCGAACAGTATTTGAATCTTAATATAAAGGAAGAAGATATAGTTGATTTACACATAAGTACGGATAAGATTATCCAGATGGAATATATCGCCGAAAAATATGAGGTTAAATTTGGAGATATACATTTTTTGGATGATAATCTTAGTCAATTATTAGCAGTTAGGCCTCTGGGGGTTAATGTGTATCTGGCTAGCTGGGGCTACTGCACCGAGGAGCAAAAGAATTTTGCTAAAAAGAGCAGTGATATAAATTTCTTAACAGAAGAGAATATGTATTTAGTATTA
>WJOQ01000150.1 GCA_009618505.1 Clostridia bacterium
TTAACCTCTCAAAGTCACTGAAATCTGATGGGTAAATTACCTCCATCCCTTGGAGTCCCTCTATTTTGGAGGCTAGCTCGAACTTTTCTTCCAGCGTCCTCTCGGTTTGATACTCGGTAAATCGGTCCCGCAGTCTCCCCAAAAAACCAGTTATAACCGAATAGTTTATTTTCATCTTCTACCCACTTTGTCAAAGTTTTATTGTCTTTAATTTTAACTTTATTACGTTGTTCCCTTCTTTGATCTATCTTTTTTATTCCAACCGGCTCAGCAACCCTATTAAAGAATGCTTTTTTGTGGCTAGTGTTAATGGCCCAATATGCGCTTTCCAGTACAAGAAGGGCGTTAAATCGTCTTAAATTCCGATGTCTTAAAATATGCACGGCTACTAGATACAGGCATCAACGAGAAGTCTAAGAATACCACGATCATTTTCCTCCTCCACAGTCCAAATTCCAGGGCTCTGAACGACGATCAAATCTAGACTTGGGCAAACCCATATGTGCTGGGAATGTGCCCCAGCGGCCGCATAAGAATCCTTAGGTAGATTTGGCCATAGTTTCCCGCAATCATTCGTCCAAAAAGCGTAGCCGTACTTCCATTCGTCCCGTGCGCAGTTGGCCTTTATGTTTGGTGCAGTTCTTGTCGCTTCCTGCATCCATTGTTTTGGGATTATCTGTTGTTGTCCCCAGCTCCCATCGTTAAGCCATAGGTAGCCCATCCGGGCCATATCATAAGCAGTGGATTCAATGGAGGTATAATATCCAAAGACACCAATCCGAGCTCTTGGAGGATGATTGAAATTTTTGAAGGAATGGGTCCAGGTGCCCCCAATTTTGTCCCTTATCCTCTCTTCCACCAGTTTACCGAATCCGGGTAGTCGCTCGGGATCTCCAGTGTCATAATACCCATACAGTTTGGCGATAGCATGAGTGACAATGTTCATCCCGAACGTCTGATAATGAAATCTGGAGTCCGGAGTCTCTGCGGGCTTCATATAACCAGACATGTTAGTGATTAGCTGCCGGAAGGTGATTTCCCTGTCAACAGACTTAGCATGACGCCCTGGTTTGGGTCCAGTACCTTCATGCACGTCCATCATCTCCGGATAATAGTCGACCACCTTATCATCAACCGATGAGATTTTCCCTTCTTCTATCGCAATTCCCAATATGGACGAATATAGCGATTTGGCGGCTGAAAACATATCGAGTCTCTCGTTAGGACCTACCCCTTGACTCCATTCGACTGCCAAGTAACCGTGGCGGATGACGACTAGCCGGTACCGCTTTTCGCCTGCATTGCCCTTAAGCCAGTCAATGGCCAACTGCAGCTTACTCTTGTCAATTCCCAATTCCTCTGTAGGTTTTCGAGGCCACTTTTCTTTCGGGAAATCCTTAATACAAGGAACTTGGTCACAATTTTGAACTGAACTCATTTTTCGTTCCCTCCCGGTAATATTTGTTCATTTTCTGTAGAAAATTCTGAAAAGACAAATTAATAGAAATCACCAAAGTTTGATAAAAAGTGATATGGCTTGCACTTCCCTAGAAGGAGTGAGAAAAAGCCCGCCAACAAACCACCACCCTTGGGTGGTGGTTATTGACTTTAATCCTTGACAACATTATAGTAGTCTTCTTATTCCAATTAGCTCAGCAACCTTATTAAAAAATGCTTTTTTTGTGTCGGTGTTAATCGCCCAATTTGTGGGAGGACTCTGAAAACCATCCCAATAGTTGCTCTTGCCCCCCTCATAATATCCCCAACTGGCGCCTTCCTCAAACGCAGCTTCTAAGTTGTCTATGCTGGCAGAATCTTCATTGAATACGATGGGCTTATTCGTCTTTTTTCGGACTATTTTTACCATTTCGCGGATTCTTTCTTGACTCTGGCCATTCCCGTGCATCAGAATAAAGTCAGATTCTTCAATAACTGAATCAGAAGGAATGGTTCCTCCTCCAAAACTTGTAGAAATGAGAAACACACCTTCTCCTATTTCTCGAGCTAATCTAATTAACTCGTGCACTCTTAGTGGTTGCAAAATCTCATGATCATAGAATATATCACTTTCGTTATTTATCTCAATTAATAGATTCTTGTTGTTTAGCTTTTTAAGAAACTCTACTGCGTTGATTACTGCTTGCTTTACCACCTCCTCATCCCTTAAACGATGGTCTTGACCAAAATAAAAGAAACCTACAATGGGAATCATCCCATTTTTACCCGCTGCCTCAATCACTCTTCTAATTCGATCGGTATACTTTGGCTTAATGGATCCATCTTCCTCGAAAGCGGTGTTTATCCACTTTTGTCTATTTGTGACTTTTGCTACTGGTACGCCACCCTGAAAATTGATAGTAAATCCGATTACTCCGTACTTCTTATATTCAGGCAAATGAGCAATGAATTCATTTGTCTGTCTTTCCGGATCGTATTCTGTTCCATCCGGATACCTCCACATTGATCTTGTCTCAGGATTTTCATCCTCAAAGGTAGCTTGAACTGTCCGAAGGTTGAGCAATCTTCCCAATGCATCGGGATTTACGTTAGGTACATTACTATAAGTGAGTTTGCCATCAATAAGAAATTTGTCTTTCTCTATTTTTATCATGGTTTTACTTCTCCCTCAGTGTTTTTTATTTTGAACTCAAGGAGGAAGACCAAAAAAAGAAGTGAGCTGGCATATATTCTTGGTTTGGACAAAAGACTTTCCCAACAAGGACTTTATCTTAAGCTCTTGCACTCCTGTGTCTCAAAGATAGATCTAACCCAAGATGAGCCCTTAATCTATGTGCGTTGTCCAAGGATACCAGCCGATCTTGAGGCAAAATTTGCTACAAAAGATCAAAATTTATCTCTTATTTAGCAATTTTCTATCTGCTTTTCAGTCGAAAAACT
>WJOQ01000298.1 GCA_009618505.1 Clostridia bacterium
TTGGCCATCTGAATAGCCTGTTCTGTCGTTTGGGGAGAGCCAACCGCTTCTATGACTACGTCTGCTCCTTGACCAGAAGTGATCTCTTTTACCTTATTTACAGGGTCAGTTCGCATTGGGTCAATAACAAAGTCTGCGCCTCGAGCTTTGGCTAGTTTTCTTCTTTCTGAGATACCCTCCGATACTATTATTTGCGAAGGGCCCTGAAATTTGATTAGCTCAAGGAGTAAAAGACCCACTGTCCCTGCTCCTATAAGAAGAACCGAGTCTCCCAGTTTAATTCTTGATAAATCTATACCATGAAGACAACAGGCGGTTACCTCGATAAATGCACCTATCGTGTAAGATAGGTTATCTGGCAGTTTATAAAGAATCCGCGCGGGCAATTTAATATATTGAGCAAAGGCTCCATTGTTTACTATCTCGCCTGCTCCCCCTACAGCCTGCACACTTTCACAAAGATTGCTTTTACCTCTAAGGCAGGCTGGACATAACCCACAGTTAATTATGGGAATAGCACTGACCCTGTCTCCAATCTTGATAGGGATTTGGCCGGTTAAGTTGGCGTAACTAGTAACCTTTTCTCCCACTTTCTTTATAGTACCGGAGAATTCATGTCCCAGAATAACCGGCATCTTCACCGGAAAACTACCTTTATACATATGAACATCGGTCATACAAACTCCACAACGAGCTACTCTGACCAAAACCTCGTTTTCCTCGATTGAGGGAATAGGGATTCGGCGAACAACTATCTTGCCAGGCCTTTCTAAGTAAGCTGCTTCCATGTTTTTCATTGCTTATCTCCTGAAGGCAAATTTTCCCTGAAGTAATTTGTTTGTATTCTATGGTAAAAAAGAGCTATGTCAAAAAGTAGATACACAATTGTCCTTGGGTAGTTCTTGACAAATTACTCAAAAGCGGCTATTGTTTTGAAAAAGGAGGGTAATAAGTGGGAAAAGCTATAAATCGAGCTCAGATACTGGTAGAGGCACTTCCCTATATTAGAGAATTCTCTGGCAAGACCGTGGTCATAAAATATGGCGGAAAAGCCATGCTAGATGAGAATCTAAAGAGAAGAATAGCTGAAGATATAGTTTTGATGAGATATGTAGGGATAAAGCCGGTTATTATCCATGGCGGAGGAAAAGCTATTACCAGTATGATGAAAAGGCTCAATAAGGAACCTAAATTCATAAAAGGAAACCGAGTTACTGACAAAGGAACTATGGAAATTGTGGAGATGGTTCTAGTAGGTAAAATAAATAAGGAAATAGTCTCTCTCCTCAATCAATTTGGAGGTAAAGCCATCGGACTAGAAGGCAAAGATGGACAGCTCATTACAGCTAGAAAATGCAAGGATAAGAGCCTGGGTTTGGTAGGAGAAATAGAGCAGATAAACTCAGCTCTCATTGATCTTTTAGAAAGAGAAGGTTTTATCTCTGTTATTGCACCGATAGGGGTAAGTAGTAAAGGAGAGAGTCTTAATATAAATGCTGATACAGCAGCAGCGGAAATTGCTGCAGCATTAAAAGCAGAGAAGTTGATTTTGCTTACCGACGTAGAGGGAATCTTGAAAGACCCTTCTGATGAAAAGAGTCTTATTCCCAGTTTAGCTATAAAGCAAACGGAGAATATGTTAGAGAAAGGGGAAATACAAAAGGGAATGATAGCTAAAGTTAAGGCCTGCCAGATAGCTCTAAGAAAAGGGGTGAATAAGGTGCATATTATTAGTGGAAAAACGTCTCATTCTCTTTTGTTAGAAATATTTACTGACAAAGGGATTGGAACACAGGTTATAAAGTGAAAGGGAAGATGAAGATTATTATTGCTCCTGATTCCTTCAAAGAAAGTATGGCAGCCAGAGAAGTAGCTCTGATTATAGAGAAGGGGGTAAAGAGAGTATTCCCTGAGGCAGAAATAATAAGGATGCCTATGGCTGATGGAGGGGAGGGAACAGTGGAGTCACTGGTAGAAGTGAGGAGAGGCAAAATCATAAGAAAAAAGGTTACTTCTCCTCTGGGAAAAAAAATATACGCTTATTTTGGCATATTAGAAGATGAAATTACTGCTGTTGTAGAAATGGCACAGGCATCTGGCCTTTCATTAGTTCCACCCAGGGAAAGAAATCCTCTTTCCACCACCAGCTACGGTACAGGAGAGTTAATTAAGGAAGCTTTAGATAGAGGCTGCAGAAAGATAATTGTAGGAATTGGGGGAAGCGCTACTGTAGATGGAGGGGCAGGTATGGCTCAGGCATTAGGAGCAAAACTTCTGGATAAAAGAGGAAACGAAGTTTCTTTTGGAGGGGGGAGTCTAGAGAAAATTGTAGATATTAATATGGAGAAATTTGATGCGAGAATTGCTGATATAGAAGTAATAGTTGCCTCGGATGTAGATAATCCTTTATGTGGTTCTGAAGGAGCAGCTAAGGTCTATGGGCCACAAAAGGGGGCTAGCCCAGAGATGGTAGATATATTAAACAGAAATCTAGCTCATTTTGCCAGAATGATCAAAAAATTTCTAGGCAAGGAAGTAGCAGATACCCCGGGAGCAGGAGCAGCCGGAGGCCTAGGGGCTGGATTGATTGCCTTTTTAGGAGCTAAACTTGAACCTGGCATAGACCTGATGATAGATGCCTCTAATCTGGAAGAGAAATTAAAAGGGGCAGACCTGGTAATTAGTGGGGAAGGGAGAATTGACGAACAAACAGCTTATGGAAAAACACCTATGGGGGTTGCTGAAAGGGCTAAAAAGGAGAATATTCCTGTAATTCTTATTGGGGGAGAAATCAGAATAGGGAGCAAGGTCCTGTATGACAAAGGAGTAGATGCTCTGATTAGCAGTGTAGATCGGGTTTCTTCTCTTAGTGAAGTCATGAAAAATTCAAGGCAGGCTCTGATGGACGCTAGCGAACGGGCAATGCGGCTGGTTAAAATCGGTTGCCTTTTGCGATAAATTTGATATAATAGCCTCTGTTGTATCTTAAATAGCGGATAGCGTTTAGGGGGTAGCAAATTGAAATCGTATTTAGTATCTCGAAAAGAAAGAGGAAAAAGGGCAAAACGTAAACTGAAAAATGCAGAACTAGAGCGTAAAATTGAAAATTAAATTCAAAGAATAAGTTTTAATTTTTGAATTATGGCTTTTTGCTTTTCGTTCTTAGCTTTACGCTATACTAGATACGAGATACGAACAACGAGATACGAGATAATGCGGGAATAGCTCAGTGGTAGAGCATCAGCTTCCCAAGCTGAGGGTCGCGGGTTCAAGTCCCGTTTCCCGCTCCAGCGCCTGTAGCTCAATTGGATAGAGCAACGGACTTCGGATCCGTGGGTTAGGGGTTCGACTCCTCTCAGGCGCGCCCGACAAGCCAACTTGCGGTATCGGGATTACTCAAGGATTTCTTTGGATTCCAATCAAGTAAGGCGTCTTAATAGTTGTTAGTAAATCGAAAAGTCTAGGGTTAGATACTCGATCCTAGATGCTCGTACCCCCTCACTCTAATCCTCTCCCCAATCGGAGAGGGAAAAACAAAGAACGAGGGATGAACCCAAAACGAGTATCTAGCACTGAGAAAGATTGACTGAAATCCTCGGACAATGAATAAAATTAACCGTCGAGATACGAGCGACTAGCAACGAGCAACGATGTCTATTGGGGAGGTGAGAGTGAAATGGCAGGATTTGAGGAACTAGGGAAAAAATTGGATAAATTAACAGAAGAAATCAAAACTGTTGCTCAAGACGGGATAGAAAGGACAGCTAAAGAGACTAAGGATTGGAGAAAAAAACTGGACGGATTGGGAAAAATAATTAGAAAGACTACTCAAGAAGGAGTAGAATGGTTTAGCAAGGAAACAAAAGAATTTGGTGAGATTAATAAACTGAGGTTACAGATAAGACGGGTGGAAAAAGACATAAATGATTTGTTTGAACAAACAGGAAGAAAAGCATACGAGTTACATCTTCAGAGAAAAATTGGTAATATTCAGCTTAAAAGTTTAGGAGCTAAGATTACCGGACTGAAAAAGGAGATAGAAGCAAAGAAAAAACGAATTCAAAATTTGAAAAAAAGAAGCTAGCTAACAAGGCAAAGAAGTGGCAAACTTAGATAAGCTTATTCTCTATACTGATGGTGCCTCCCTGGGAAATCCTGGCAGAGCAGGAATAGGAATTGTTATCTATAATCAAAATAGAGATGTAATCAGGAGAATGACTGAGTTCATCGGCATAAATACCAATAATGTAGCTGAATATATGGCTTTAATTTATGCCCTGCAAGAAGCTCTTTACCTAAAAGCAAAAGAGCTAAGTTGTTTCTTGGATAGTGAACTTGTCGTAAAGCAATTAGAGGGAAGTTATAAAGTCAAAGACAGCAAGTTAAAGCCTCTTTACTATCAAATAAAACATCTGGAAAATTTCTTCCAAAAGGTGAGCTTTAGCTATATTAGTAGAGATAGAAATAAAGAGGCAGATAAGCTAGCCAAGGAAGCAGCAAAAAAAAAGAAGAGGGGATAAGGTGATCGCAGGATACTTAAGGTATCCTGAGGAAAGTCCGGGCTCCTTGAAAAGAATACTGGGTAACTCCCAGGAAGGGCGACCTTACAGATAGTGTCACAGAAAACATACCACTTATTGGTCTGTTAAGCTAATGAGTAAGGGTGCAAAGGTGGGGTAAGAGCCTACCAGCGAGAAAGTGATTTCTCGGCTGGACAAACCTTATTTGGAGCAAGGCCAAATAGGAGGGTCTAACCCTCGGGTAGGCCGCTGGAGGCCCAGGGTAACCTGGGTCCTAGATAAATGATCACCGCCAGTAGAATTTTCTCTGGTAACAGAACCCGGCTTACGTTCCCCTCTTTTTTTAGCATATAGCGTTTAGCGGATGGCGCATTGGAAAGGAAGGAAATTCCCTTGACTTGATGGATAGAATATATAGAATGTCAGAGGAATTATTAGCTGGAAGATTTATATGGATAGTAAAGGGGTTACTGAAATCAAAAAATCATTAACAGGGAGGAAATAGAATGAAAAAGTGGCTAAAGATTATTGGAGGGGTAGTAGCTACTGCTGTAGGAATATGGCTGATAGTTGTTTTTGCCTCTGAGGTGCTTATTTTCCTTGAAGGAATCGTAGGTATAGCTGCGGCTGTGATAGGATTAATTATTTTAGCCATCGGTGTCAGTGAGTTAAAAGAATAAACTGGTATTTCGTATATCGTGGCTCGTATCTGGTAAAGAAAGTAAATAACCGAAGATTTCTGTGTTGAGTTGCGAATACAGATTTAAATAGCTTCGGAGTTTCTAAAATAATTTTCAGGGTCCAAAGCATAAACAAGAGGATACGGCTTTTTGAGTGCTTTAATAGAATCAAGTAAGATGAAAATTTGCTTCAGGAGCTATTTCTGAAAATTACTCTTTTACCTTAAAGGAGTTAAAATAGGCTGGTTGGAATTCTCAAAAAGCTAAGATAACTTTCGAGATACGAGATACGAACAACGAGATACGAGAATTAGGGAGGTATTGACCAATGGCTCATAAAAAAGGACAAGGACATTCCTGTAACGGAAGAGACAGCGCCTCTAAACATCTAGGAGTGAAGAGATATGGAGGACAATTTGTAAGGGCAGGCAGTGTTTTGGTGCGACAAAGAGGTACAAAGTTTCATCCTGGTTTAAATGTGAACAGAGGTAAAGATGATACTCTATTTGCTAGGATAGATGGACAGGTCAAGTTCGAAGGGGAAAAGAGAGTTAGTGTATATGCGGTTTAGGAGAGAGAATTGAAACACAAACTATTTACTCCAGGACCTACCCCTCTTCCCGAAGAGGTTAGACTAATTCAGGCAAGAGGAATCATTCATCATAGAAGCAAAGAATTCAGTGATGTTTTTAAAGAAATCCGAGAAGAACTTAGATATGTATTCCAGACAAAAGAAGAAGTTTTGTTGTTTAGTTCTTCAGGCACAGGAGCTATGGAGGCAGTAGTAGCTAATCTCTTTTCTCCCGGTGATAAAGTGCTTGTAATCAGAGGAGGGAAATTTGGAGAAAGATGGGCCGAGATTGCTGATGCCTTTAGCCTTAAAGTACTTTCTATTGACCTTGAATGGGGACATGTAGTTAATCCTGAGTTAATAGAGAAAAAGCTTAGGGAAGACTCGGGCATAAAAGCTGTGTTTACCCAATTGGTAGAAACTTCGACTGGCGTAGTCTATGATATCGAAACTATAACTAGGGTAACCAAAGGGAAAGGGGTTATACTAATAGTGGATGCTGTGAGTGGATTAGGTGGCGAGGCGCTCTGTACCGACAAATGGGGAGTGGATGTGGTAGTGGCTGGATCACAGAAGGCATTAATGATTCCTCCCGGACTGGCTTTCGTTGCTTTGTCTGGTAAAGCCTGGAAACTGACAGAGAATTCAGATCTTCCTAAGTATTACTGGGATTTTAAGAAGGCTAAAAAGGCACAAGAAAAAAATCAAACTGTCTATACCCCGGCTATTACCTTAGTCTGTGCTTTAAGAGAGTCATTGAGATTGCTTAAAAAAGAGGGATGGGACAATGTTCTTGGCCGGCATGCTAAATTAGCTAAAGCTACCCGTCAGGGAGTCCTGGCCTTGGGATTACAAATATTTCCTAAAGCTCCTTCTAATGTGCTTACTGCTGTTGAGATTCCCTCAAGTGTTGGAGTAAAGAGGCTGAGAGGATTAATGCGAGATAGATATGGAGTGGAAGTGGCGGGAGGACAAGCAGCACTAACCGAAAAAATTATCCGGATTGCCCATCTCGGCGCGATGGAGGTAACTGACATAATAGTGGTTCTATCCGCTCTGGAAATGAGTTTATCAGAACTGGGTTATCCTGTAGAAATGGGCAAGGGGATAGCTGCTGCCGAAGAAATACTGGGGAGATAATAAAGATGAAGATTTTAGTAAGCGACCCCTTAGCCAGGCAAGGAATAGAAAGATTAAAAGAAGAAGGTGGTTTTGAAGTAACTGAGGCTATAAACCTACAAAAAGAAGAACTAATAAGTATTATTGCGCAATATCATGCTTTAATTGTCCGAAGTGAGACCAAAGTGACTGAAGAGATAATAAATGCGGCCACTCACCTCAGAGTAGTCGCAAGAGCGGGCACAGGACTAGATAATATAGATGTAGAGGCAGCTACTAAAAAGGGCATCATAGTAATGAATGCTCCGGAAGGAAATACTATTTCTGCCGCCGAATATACTATTTCTATGCTGCTTGCTCTTTCACGTAATATTCCCCAGGCTTATCGTTCTTTGAAGGAGAAAAGATGGGAGCGGAAAAGATTTATGGGAACAGAAGTCTACGGAAAGATTCTAGGGGTGGTGGGATTGGGTAGGATTGGAAGTGAAGTAGCTAAAAGAGCTCAAGGTTTACAAATGAGAGTGATAGCTTATGATCCTTTCGTCTCCTCGGAAAAAGCAGAAGAAATGGGAGTTACTCTTTTTGAATTAGAGAAGCTCTTACCTCAAATAGACTACCTTACAGTGCATACACCTCTTACTTCGCATACTAAGGGAATGATCGGAGAGAGAGAAATCGGCTTAATGAAAAAAGGAGCCAGGATAATCAATTGCGCGCGGGGTGGTGTCATTGAGGAGGATGCTCTCTATAAGGCTCTTAAACAAGAAAAAATTGCTGGAGCTGCTCTGGATGTTTTTGAAAAAGGTAAACCCTTTGATAGTCCATTGCTAGAGTTGGATTCAATAGTATTAACTCCTCATCTGGGAGCTTCTACCAAAGAGGCCCAAAAGAGAGTAGCTATAGTTATAGCTTCCCAGGTTATGGACGCTCTCAAGGGAGGAGAAGTAAGAAATGCAGTTAATCTTTCCACGCTGTCCTCTTTCGAGAAAATTAGTCCTTAACTTAGAAGCTTGCAGATTCACACGGCTACCGAAGCGGAGCTGCCGTAGGCACACAGGGAAATTGTCCTGAGGTATTTCTTGAAGTAAGGGGTGGAAAAAAGAATAATGAATTCAAATGATAAATTAGGAAAGCTTCCCCCTCAAAACTTGGAAGCAGAGCGTTCCGTCTTAGGAGCAATGTTATTGGAGAAGGGAACTATTCCTAAAGTTCTTCAAGCACTACCCGATTCAGATAATTTTTATTCAGAGATACATCGGTTGATTTATCAAGAGATAATCCGTCTCCTAAACAAGAATAAGCCAGTAGACATAGTTACTCTCAAAGAAGAATTTCGTAAGAAGAATAAGTTGAAAGATATAGGAGGGGCAGTTTATCTAGCTGATTTAGTTAATTCTGTTCCTACTACGGCAAATGTGGATTACTATGCTCAAATCGTACGGGAGAAATGCATCCTACGAGATTTGTTAAAAGCAGTGGCTTCTATTACTTCTCTCTCTTATGACTCATCTCAGGATTTAGATGTCATATTAGACAAAGCTCAAAGTTTTATTTTCGATATTACCCGAAAGAGAATAAAAAGTCCTGTCGTTCATATAAAAGATATATTAACTGATACTTTTGAACATATAGAAGCGCTTTATGAAAGAAAGGAACATATCACCGGGGTTCCGACTGGATTTGATCAGTTTGATAGATTGACATCAGGTTTTCAACCGTCTGATTTGATAATCATTGCTGGGCGACCTTCAATGGGTAAAACCTCTCTTGCTTTGAATATTGCTCGATATGCTAGCGTAGAAGCGCATATTCCTCTGGTGATATTCAGCCTGGAAAGTGCAAAAGAACAGCTTGTAGAGCATTTGCTTTGTTCAGAAGCAAGGGTGAATAGTCAAAAACTACGTGTAGGACTTCTTTCTGAAGAAGATTGGACTAAGCTCACCGATGCAGCAGGTATCCTGGCAGATGCTCCTATTTATATTGACGATACTCCCAATATGGGTGTATTAGAGCTCAGGGCAAAGGCTCGTCAATTAAAAGCTGAGTATGATATTCAAGTGGCTATAGTTGATTATTTGCAGTTGATGGCTGGGGATAGGAGATCAGAGAACAGACAGCAGGAAATCTCTGAAATTTCTCGTTCTTTGAAAGCCTTAGCTAAAGAGCTTGGGATAGCAGTAGTGGCAATATCTCAATTAAGCAGAGCTGTAGAAAAAAGAGGAGAAGAAGATAAGCGTCCTCGTCTTTCAGACCTACGAGAATCGGGAGCTATTGAACAGGACGCAGATTTGGTAGTTTCCTTATATCGGGAATATTATTATTCGAGAAAACCTGAAAACGAGGGGGAGACTGAGCTAATTATCAATAAACAGCGTCGTGGTCCTGTCGGCAAAATAGATTTGATTTTTATCAGTGAATATGCTCGTTTTGAACCG